>DASQPY010000461.1:0-3128 GCA_035643735.1 Actinoallomurus sp.
GGACTGGGCGCTCGACGTCTCGGGCGGCTGGCACCCCGGTGTGGAGGAGATCCTCGCCGAGGCCCGCCGCCACGAGCTGCACACCGCGGATCTGCGTTAGCGCGCGTCCTCGTCGTTCGCGGTCAGCCAGCTGAGCAGGAGGCGTACGCCGTACCCGGTGGCGCCCTTGGTGATCTCGCCGTCGTCGGAGGTGGCGCGCGCGGGGCCGGCGACGTCCAGGTGCGCCCACGGGCGGTCCCCGGCGAACTCCCGCAGGAACAGCGCGGCCACGATGGAGCCGGCGCCGAAGCCGCCGCGGCCCATGTTGGCGAGGTCCGCGACCTCCGAGTCGATGGCCGGGCGGTACTCCTCGACCAGCGGCATCCGCCAGAGGGACTCGCCGCTCGTCTCCCCCGCGGCGGTGAGGTCCCCGGCGAGCGTGTCGTCGGTGGAGTACAGCGCGCCGTGCCGCATCCCGAGGGCGACCTTGGCCGCACCGGTGAGGGTGGCGATGTCGACGACCGTGCCCGGGTTCAGCTCGGCGTCGGCGTAGGCGAGCGCGTCGGCGAGGACCAGGCGCCCTTCGGCGTCGGTGTTGAGCACTTCGGAGGTGGTGCCGCCGTAGTGCCGGATGACGTCACCGGGGCGCATCGCCGATCCGGAGGGCATGTTCTCGGCCGCCGCGACCAGCCCGGTGACCTTGACCGGTACGCCCAGCGTCCGGAGGGCACTCATGACACCGATCACGACGGCGCCGCCCGCCATGTCGGTCTTCATCGTCTTCATGCCCTCGTTCGGCTTCAGGGACAGGCCGCCCGAGTCGAAGGTGATGCCCTTGCCGACCAGAACTATGTGCTGCTGACCTTGCGCGCCTCCGGCACGGCGCCGTCCCTGCGCGTCCTCCGGCTCGTACGTCAGCTCGATCAGGCGAGGCGGCCGGGAGGATCCCGAGCCCACGGCGACGATGCCGCCGAAGCCCTCGGTCTCTAGCGCGTTCTCGTCGCGTACCCGCAGGTTCAGTCCCGCGTCCCCGGCGAGCTCCTCGGCCTGCTCGGCCAGCCACTGCGGGCACTTCTCCCGTGAGGTGGTGTTGGTGAGGTCACGGGCGAGCGCCACCGCGCGTGCCACCGTGACGCCGCGTTCGAGCGCGCCCTGTGCGGAGGTGACCACGCTGATCGTCTCGGCGCCCGGCCGCTTGGCCGGGCCACCGACACGGAAGTCGTAGGAGGCCAGCAGCAGCCCCTCCGCGAACGCGGCGAGGGCGTCCTCACTCGCCGCCGACGGCGCGCACGCGATGACCTTCCCGCGACCTCTGACGTGCCGGGCGATGGTGGCGCCCGCTCTGCGCAGCGCGGACGGGGAGCCGTCGCCTACCCCGAAGAGCAGCATCTCGGTGATGCCGTCGCCCATCCGGAACGGCGCCCGGACGACCTCGCCGGGCTCGCCCTTCGCGTCCTCGTGCGCGAGCAGGTCGGCCGCGCCCAGCGCGAAGATGCCTGCGAGGCCGTCGGCGTACGCCGGGTCGATCTCGGGGCCGGACCGGACCGGAACCGCGACGGCCTCGGCCGTCGCCGCGGCATCACGGACCGTCTCGTCCAGAGCGCGGAGCTGCGTCTGTAGTGGCACGTACCTCTCCCAATGAACAGCGAGGCCCCGGCATCCGCCGGGGCCTCGCTCGCTAATTCAAGTCGGCCGGAACGGGTGCGCCCGACACGGGCGTCGCGTCCTAGCCGACGACACCCTTCAAAGCGTCCCCGAGCTCGCCTGCCTCATCTGCCGACAGTTCGACAACGAGCCGCCCGCCACCTTCGAGCGGGACACGCATGACGATTCCGCGCCCCTCCTTGGTAACTTCGAGCGGACCATCGCCTGTCCGCGGCTTCATCGCCGCCATGCGTGCATCCCCTTCCTGCCTAGGGCCGCGTGGGGCCGCCGGGCTTCCTTGGCCGCTGACCCGCCTGCCGCATCAACGTCAACTGTGGTGGACCATTATCCCGTTTTCGGGACGCTAAGTGGTAACGATCAGCTCGGAGATCGTCAGACTGGAGTTCTATGAATGCCCGCTCTGCCCTCTTCGACCTCTACGGTGACCACCTTCGGACCCGTGGGAGAAGCGCGCCGATCGCCTCTCTCGTACGACTGCTGGCGGCGCTGGACATCGCCGCTCCGGCCGCCCGCACCGCCGTTTCGCGGATGGTCCGGCAGGGCTGGCTGTCGCCGGTGCGGCTGCCTCAGGGCCGCGGGTACGCGTTGACGGCCAAGGCCGTACGCCGCCTCGACGAGGCGGGACGGCGGATCTATCGGGACGCGCCCGACACGTGGGACGGGCGTTGGCATTTGCTCGTTATCCAGCATATTCCTGACCGTGCGCGGCGCGAGAGAGTGCGTGCCGGTCTCGGCTATCTGGGGTACGCCCCGCTCGATGACACGACGTGGCTCAGCCCGCGTCCGTCCGCCGAGCTGGAGGCGTTGTTCGAGGTCGAGGGGGTGCGGGCGGAGCGATTCGCCTCCTGCTACGACGGCGACGCACGCGGCCTCGTGGCGCGCGCGTGGGACCTGGACGGGCTGGCCCGCGCGTACGAACGCTGGCTCGGCGACGCCGAGAAGCTCCTCGCCACGTGCACGGAACCGACCGACGAGCAGGCGTTCGCGGTACGCAGCCGGCTGGTGCACGGGTGGCGCAAGTTCCTGTTCCGCGACCCCGGTCTGCCCGCGACGCTGTTGCCCGATGACTGGCCTGGCGGCAAGGCCGCCCGTTTCTTCGACGCGGAGGCGGCGCGGCTCTTGCCCGCGGCCTCTCGGTTCGTCGATCGTTGCCTCGATGGTCCGCAGTGACGCGGAGTGACCCACGGAAGGAGCCCGACCGTGCCGGAGAGCGTGCAGTACGAGCTGGCCGAAGGTGTGGCGACGATCACACTTGCCCGCCCGGACGCGATGAACTCACTGACCGTGGAGACGAAGACTGAGCTGCGCGACGCGGTGGAGCGGGCACGGGATGACACCGCCGTACGCGCCGTGGTCCTCACCGGCTCCGGGCGTGCGTTCTGCGCCGGGCAGGACCTGCGCGAGCACGCGGCGAACCTGGAGGCGGGCCTTGGCCTGGCCGGCACGCTCGAGCACCATTACGACCCGATCGTGCTGGCCCTCAG
>DASQPY010000462.1:0-8039 GCA_035643735.1 Actinoallomurus sp.
CGTCAGGCGCCTCGGCAAGGGGCTCTCCACGGTGGCGTGGGCGGACGACCAGGTCATCGAGGCGATCGAGCTTCAGGGGCACCGTTTCGGCATCGGCGTGCAGTGGCATCCGGAGGAGTCCGACGATCCCCGGCTGATCGAGGCCCTCGTCGCCGAGGCCCGTGACTGACCCTCGCCGGACAAGCCTGGGATGCCGGACAAGCCTGGGATAAGGTCGGCCCGAGCCGAGCCTGGAGGTCGCCCGTATGCCTCTGCACCCGCAGACCGTCGCGTTCTTGAAGGCCATGGACGCGAACGCGGCTCCGGCGGAGCCCGACATCGAGGCGATGCGCGCCGCTACGAGCGCGAATCCCCACCGCGGTGACGGGCCGGCCCTGGCCGAGGTCACCGACGGCGTCGTCGGCGACGTCCCCATCCGGACGTACCGCCCCACGGACGGCGTGCTGCCGGCACTCGTCTACTTCCACGGAGGCGGCTGGTCGATCGGCGACCTGAACTCCGCCGACCCGATGTGCCGGCGGCTCGCGCACGAGGCCGGCTGTGTGGTCATCAGCGTCGACTACCGGCTCGCCCCCGAGCATCCGTTCCCGGCCGCCGTCGAGGACGCCTGCGCCGTGACGGCCGATGTCGTACGACGTGCCGATCACCATGGCGTCAGGCCGGAGGGGGTGGCCGTGGCCGGTGACAGCTCGGGCGCCAACCTGGCGACGGTGGCCGCCCGCGTCGGCCGCGACGACGGCA
This sequence comes from Actinoallomurus sp., assembly GCA_035643735.1. Taxonomy (GTDB): domain Bacteria; phylum Actinomycetota; class Actinomycetes; order Streptosporangiales; family Streptosporangiaceae; genus Actinoallomurus. The sequence goes on from DASQPY010000462.1 coordinate 742, forward strand.
TCGCGTTCGTCCACCAGCTGCTGATGTGTCCCAACACCGACTCGGGGCTCGACTCGGCCAGCTTCGCCGAGTTCGGCGTCGGGTACGGTCTGAGCGCCGCGACCATGGCCTGGTTCCTCGGGCACTACATCGGCAGCGCCGACCGGTCCGACCCGCGGATCGCGCCGCTGCGCGCCGGCGACCTGTCCGGAATGCCGCCGGCGACCGTGCTCACCGCCGAGTACGACGTCCTCCGCGACGAGGGCGAGGAGTACGCACGCGCCCTCGAGGCCGCCGGGGTGCCGGTCGAGGCGCGACGTTACGACGGCGTGATCCACAACTTCGTGACGCTGCCGGAGGTGTTCGACGATGCCGCCACCGCCCGCGCGTGGGCGGTGAGCCGGCTCCGGCGGGCCTTCGGCGAGGGAGAGCGATGACCTACGAGTCGTACGAGCGCCTGAAGATCGACTGGGCTGCCGAGGGCGTGCTGCGGGTGACCATCAGCGCCCCCGGGAGACGCAACGCCGTCGACGCGACCGGCCACCGTGAGCTGGCCGAGATCTGGCGCGACGCGGACGCCGACGACGACGTCCGCGCGGTCGTCATCCGCGGGGAGGGCGACGCGTTCTCGGCCGGCGGCGACCTCGAGATGATCGAGGAGATGATGGCCGACTACGACGTCCGCTCCCGCGTCCTGCGCGAGGCCCGCGACATCGTCTACAACATCATCAACTGCTCCAAGCCGGTGGTGAGCGCGATCCAGGGCCCGGCCGTCGGCGCGGGCCTGGCCGTCGCCCTGCTTGCCGACATCTCCGTCGCCGGCCGTACCGCGAAGATCATTGACGGCCACACCCGCCTGGGCATCGCCGCGGGCGACCACGCCGCGATCGTCTGGCCGCTGCTGTGCGGGCTGGCCAAGGCCAAGTACCACCTGCTCCTGTGCGAGCCGCTGACCGGCGAGGAGGCCGAGCGGATCGGTCTGGTCAGCGTCTGCGTCGACGATGACGAGGTGCACGAGAAGGCCCTGGAGATCGCCGGACGTCTCGCCGGGGGAGCGACCCAGGCGATCGGCTTCACGAAGCTGGCCCTCAACAACTGGCTCCGTACGGCGGGACCCGCCTTCGACGCCTCCTTGGCGATGGAGTTCTTCGGCTTCGCCGGCCCCGACCTGCGCGAGGGCGTACGCGCCCTGCGCGAGAAACGGCCGCCGAGCTTCTAGTCCGGATCCGGTCGTCGTGGAACGCCCGGTCGTGCTCGCCGGCGTTGAGCGCGCCGTAGATCTCGACGCGCCGCCGGTCGGTGTACTGAGGGTCCGGGCGGCTCAGCTGAACCGCTCGCGGAGGGCGTCCAGGCCGGTGGCGAACACCCCGCGGGCGAAGGTCTTCGTCAGCTGCGCCTCGTCCTTCTCGTCGGCGTCGAAGAAGGCATGCCATTCGGCGAACGCGAGCCCGCTGTCCGTCACCGGCGCCAGCCGGAGCGTCGCGCGGTACGAGCGGATCGGGAACGGGCCCTCGATCATGTCGTACGTGTAGAGACGCTCGCCGTCGTCGAGCGCGACCAGGCGTTCGCGGAACACCTCCCCGCCCGGTCCGGTCAGCCGGCGTACGCTTCCGACCTGGTCACCGGAGGCGCCCTCCTCCATCTCCCCGGTGGCGATGCCCGGGTGCCATTCGGCGATGTTGCCGAAGTCGCGCAGGTACTCCCACGCCAGGTCGGCGGAGATCGGCAGGACGGAGCTGGCGTACGGCTTGGGCATGAGGTCCCTCTCCTGAGGTGTTCGCGGCGTTCTCCTGGTTGAGTTCCCCGCGCGCCGGGGAGCACGCGTTGACCGGCGCGCGCGCCACCCGCAATGATCCATAACAACCTTGGGGGGCGCCATGCTGCTCGGAGATATCGTCCATCGGGGTGGCGCGTTGTGGCCCTCGCGTGTCGCTTTCATCTGGGGCGGCCGGCACCGCACGTACGGCGAGCTGGAGCGGCGCGTCCAGCGGCTGAGCGCGGTGTTCACGGCCGCCGGCGTACGGGCCGGCAGCCGCATCGCGCTGCTGACCGTCAACGCGCCCGAGGCGCTCGAGACCGCGTTCGCCGCGTCCCGGCTCGGCGCGTGCGTGGTGCCGCTGAACCCACGCCTGGCACCGGCCGAGATCCGCTTCCAGATCGAGGACGCCGGTGCCGCGTACGCCGTGGTGCACCCGCTCCTGGAGCCGCTCGCCCGTGTCTCCGGCCTGCTCGGGCTCGCCCACTGGATGATCGGCGAGGAGCTCGAGACCCGGCTCGACACCGCACGGAGCGCCGAGATCCCGCGGCCCGGCGACGAGAGCCCGATCATCCAGCTGTACACCTCGGGGACGACCGGGCGGCCGAAGGGCTGCCTGCTCACCAACCGGGGCTGGGTGGCCGCGACCGCCAACGCCGTGCACGGCCTCGGCGTCACGGGCGACGACCGGCTGCTGGCGACGCTGCCGCTGTTCCACGTCGCGGGATACGGAGCGGCGCTCGCGCACCTGGCCGTCGGCGGGGCGGTGGTGTTCCCGTCCGGCGCCGGGCTGGACGAGACCTGGTCGCTGATCGGCGAGCACGGCGTCACGGTGGCCGTCTTCCCGGCCGGTACGCGCCGGTCGCTGCGCCATCCCTCGGCTCGGCCGATCCGCCTGGTGTACGGCATGGCGGGCGTCGAACGCGCCGAGACCCTCCGCATGCTCGCCGAGCTGGGAAGTGACTTCCGCGGCGTGTACGGCTCGACCGAGGCGGGCAACTTCGTGACCGTCTCCACCCTGGCCGACGAGTTGGAACGGCCGGGCACCCTTGGCCGCCCGCTGCCCGCGTTCGACATCGAGATCGAGGCGCCGCCGGGGGAGGCGGGGGAGCTGCTGCTGCGCGGGCCGTCCATGATGGCGGGTTACGCCAACCTGCCCGACGCGTTCGAGCGCGGCATGCTGCGCACCGGCGACCTCGTACGGCGTGACGACGACGGCTACCTCTACTTCGTGGACCGGGCCAAGGACATGATCAAGTCCGGTGGTGAGAACGTCTACTCCGCCGAGGTCGAGCGGGTCCTCCTCACGCATCCGGCGGTCGGCGACGCCGCCGTGATCGGCGTGCCCGACCGCCGGTGGGGCGAGGCGGTGAAGGCCCTGGTCGTGACCCGCGCGCCGGTCACCGCCGAGGAACTGGACGCGCACTGCCGCGAGCGCCTCGGCGCCTTCAAGCGCCCCCGCTGGTACGAGTTCGCCGGCGAGATCCCGCGCAACCACTCCGGCAAGATCCTCAAACGCGACCTGCGGGCGGCCCACGACCCGGCCGTGGCCGTACGCCTGCCCGAGAGCCGGTGACTCAGTACGACTTGGGCAGCCCCAGCTCGTGCTGGGCGATGTGCGCCAGGATCAGCTCTTCGGCGACCGGGATGCTCTTGCCGATGCGGGCGTCACGGAACAGCCGCGCCACCGGGTACTCCAGGGAGTAGGCCATGCCGCCGTGCGTCTGGAACATCCGGTCGGCCGCCTGCCAGGCCGCCTCGGCGGCGGTGAGCTTGGCGATGTTGGCCTCCGAACCGCACGGCCGCTGGGCGTCCCACAGCCAGGCCGCCTTGTAGGTCATCAGCCGCGCCAGCTCGATCTGGGACTTGACCTGGGCGAGGGGGAACGCGACCGCCTGGTTAGCGCCGATCGGCTTCCCGAAGGGCGCGCGCTCCTTCGCGTAGTCGACCGCCACCTTCAGGGACAGCTCCGCGCAGCCGACCGAGCCCGCCGCCGCGACGATCCGCTCGGGGTTGAGGATGTCCCACAGCACCGCGAAGCCCTGGTCGACCTTGCCGATGACGTTCGCGGCCGGGACGCGTACCTCGTCGAGGAAGACCATGTTCGAGGCGACCGTGTTCGTGCCGAGCTTGGGAATGGGGCGGTAGGTCAGCGTGCCCTTGGCGACGGCCTCCTCGATGTCGATGAGGAGGATCGTGAAGCCGTTCAGACGCGGCCTGGCCTCGGCCACCGGGATCGTACGGGTGACGAGCACCATGTAGCGGGCGCGCTCCACCCCGGAGATCCAGATCTTCTGACCGGAGACCACGAAGTCGTCGCCCTCACGGCGGGCCTGGGTGCTGATGTTGATCGCGTTGCTGCCGGCGTCCGGTTCGGTGATGGCGAAGCAGGTCTCCGTCTGCCCGGCGGCCAGGGCGGGCAGCAGGGCGCTCTTCTGCAGCTCGGTGCCGTGCCGGGCGATCGTGAGGGCGCCGAAGGCGGGGGTCAGCAGGTAGAGGAAGGTCGCCGCCCCGCCCGCGCCGGAGGCGGCGAGGGTCTCGGCGGCCACCGCGAGTTCGAGCAGGCCCTGACCGCCGCCGCCGTACTCCTCGGGGACGGCGAGGCCGAGCCAGCCGCCGTCGGCCAGCTCCCGCCAGACCTCCTCGGGCCAGCGCTTGTCCGCGTCGCACCGGTCCCAGTAGTCCAGCCCGTGGCGCGCGCCGATCGCGGCGACCCCGTCGCGTACGGCGACGGCGCTCTCTGGCAGGTCGAAGTCCACCCGAACCTCCTTCGGTTTTGGTCCGGACCACATTAGCGACGTCTTCCGGGCGTGGCTGCGAGGGTGGCGCGTCCGGGCCTGCCGGAGGACCCCGCGCCGCCTGGCGGAGGCCGGCGCACGCCCGTCGGCGCGCCGGACGCCGGAAATCTACAATGTAAAGGGCGCGTCCTTTTTCACCTTGCCGGCCTTCGGCGTGATGGCCGCCGCGCCGTGCTCGTCACCGAGGTAGCGTGCGACGAGCCGGGCCAGCCGCGCCGCCACGATCTCCGGTGGGTCCACGGGCAGCACGATGTGGCTCAGCGTCAGCCGTACGACGGCGTCCGTGAGCTCGGGCACCTCACCGGCGTCGAGCTGCGGCCACTGCCGCAGCAGGTGGGCGACGATGCGCCGTTTGGCCGCGAAGAGCACCGGCTCGGCACGCGTGGTCATCAACGGCAGGAGGTCCTCGCTGCCGGTCCCGGTCAGGATCGCCTTCTTGAGCGGATCGTCGGCCGCGGTGCTGAGGGTGTACACGACCGCGGCCGTGACGGCGGAATAGAGGTCCTCATGCCGCGTGAACGCCTCGTCGACCCCGTCGAGGTAACGGTCGTTCTCCCGGAGGGTCAGCGCCTGTGCCAGCCGCCACTTGTCCCCGAACTCGTTGTAGACGGTCTGCCGGCTGACACTGACCGCGTCGGCGACATCCTGCATCCGCACGCGCCGGAACCCACGCTCGATGATCAGCGCGGCGGCGGCGTCGAGCAGGTCATCGCGGAGTGTTCGGCGCTGCTGCATGCCACCAGAATTTCAGAAGTACGCCTCGGCGAACATTCCTGTCATCCAGAGCATCTGGTGGCGCGTCTCCTTGGGTGAATAGGACGAGGGGGACGACATGAAGGTATGGCCGGCGAGCAATCACTCCAAACCGACCCTGAGCGGCCTGGTGAAACGCCGGCCGCACTCCTCGACGGACCTGGCGAACTGGGTGCTGCACGAGGAGAAACTCCTGGTGGAGACCTGGTTCGACGGAGACGGCGAGCTGTACGGCGCCTGGCGAGACCGCCTGTGGACCGAGATGCACGACACCATGCACCACCCGGAACGAACGCGACGGCAGACGGCGGATGAGGAATATGTCGTAATGACGGCGTTCGATGGCAACTGGGCGCAGTACCGTATCTGTCGTGACCGTCTCCGCGAAGAACTCTGGCAGATCATGAAGGTCACAAAAGGCCGCTGACGATGCACCCCCAAAGACGCCGCGCGGCCGGGTCATCCCCCCGATCCCGGTCGCGCGGCCTTTTACCTGGTAATACGCAAAACCCCTTTGTGCCGGGGTCATTCCTTGAAGCCGTGGGCGTGATCGCAACCACGTCATGCCGGGCTGGTCGGCGTCGCCCCGGCCTCGGTCCGTGACCTCGGACCACTACCGGAACGCGGACGGCTCCTGCAGGCTGGCGCATGCGGTCACTTACAGGCTGACGAGATCGACGGAACCGCGGATCAACATGGGCTCCTACGATTCGGGAGGCCGGAGCCGGCGGGCATGGTCGGCTGCCCCGTAAGCACCCAGATGATCATTCGGTCGGGACCGGTACGACCTCGCCCACCGAGGGTGCCGCAGAGCCGGAGTCCCATGTCAGGCGTACCGCGTCGACGAGCGCGCCGCCGGCCGGCAGGTCGGCGTAGCCGTTGCGGTAGACACCGATGTGACGCCAGGTGCCACCGGTCCGGACCTCGACCGTCGCGGAGCCCGCCGATCCCAGCACCCGTACACGCGACAGGGGCTGCGCGGTCGAGGCGGTCACGACAAGCGCGTCACCCGCCGCCGGCGCCGCCGAGGCGGTGTACGCGGTGTCCAGGGAGCCGTCGGCCGCGGCGGCGAGGTTGCCGGACGGGCCGCCGGTGACCGTGTAGCCGATCTGTCCCGGCACGCTCACCTGGAACTCCCGTACGACACACCAGTAGGTGCTTTTGGCGGTGGCGCGGTAACGCACGTACCGGGCGGTCGTGCCGCTCGGCGCCGTGGCGCGCACCTCCGCCGTGGTCCCGGTGGCCAGCGGCGTCCATGATGAGCCGTCGGTGGAGTACTCCAGAGCGCCCGCGTGGATGAAGTCGTTCGGGCTGTCGGACTTGCCCATGAGGACCGCGACGTCGCCGATCGGCCGTGGCTCACCGAAGTCCACGCCCACCCAGGCGCCGACGGCCGGCACGGCGTTGCTCCAGAAGTACGTGCCGGGGTCGCCGTCGGTCATCAGCGCGGGTGCGTGGTCCTGGTACTGGGCGAGCGAGGTGGTCCCTGCCGGTCGCAGCGCGCGCACACCCTCCCCGCGGTCGAACACCGCCTTCGCCATGGTGAGGAACCGGTCGATCACACCGTCGCCGATCTTGGGTGCGGTGCTGTCGTGCGGCTCGCGCGTGTCGCGGATGGCGTTCGCCTGAGTCACGAGGGAGTCGACGCGCCGACGGTCGGCCCAGCCGTGCGCACCTGGGTGGGTGAGCATGTCGAGCGCGGAGTCCATCGCGTTCGCCCACAGCGCGGTCGCGTCCAGCCACGCCTTGGCCTCGCCCGCGAAGGCGGGGTCGGCGACACCGGTGCGGATACGTGCCGGCGCGGCGGCGAGAGCCCTGACGCGCGTACGGAGGTCGCTGACGGAGTCACGGTGGTCGCCGGCGTTCCAGCGCCGCCAGAAGTCGTTCACGGCGGCGGCGAGCTCCGGCGCCTGCGTCCCGTGCAACCTGCCGTCGTAGGTCGAGACGTCCGCGAAGGCGCGCAGCGCGGCGATGGTCTTCGGGTCGCCTCCGGCGCGCTCGGCCAGCGCCGC
>DASQPY010000463.1:0-20311 GCA_035643735.1 Actinoallomurus sp.
GACGGACGAGCAGTGGTGCTACGGCGACAGCATCCCGGGCGACCAGGGATGCCGGACGGTGAAGCAGTACGTCACCAAGCAGACGCCGTACCAGATCGTGACGCGCGGCTGGCTGGACACGCGCAACCGGCATTCGTGGGCGCGGACCGAGGCGGTCACGCCCGGCAGGACGTACGGGTTCGCGTGGCCGATGGTCCCCTACGACCACGTCTTCAAGCCGGGCCACCGGATCGGCCTGGTGATCATGGCGACCGCCCACGACTACACGCTGCGTTATCCCGCGGGTACGAAGGTGTCCGTCGCCCCCGGAAGCGGCCTCAGCCTGCCCCTCGCCGGCGGATGATGGCAACGACCCCCGGCGGGTAATGTGCGAGGCGTGACCAACCGGCCTGTGCTCGATGACATCCGGCGGGCCCCCAAGGTGCTGTTGCACGATCACCTTGACGGGGGGCTACGCCCAGCGACCATAGCCGAACTCGCCCGCGCGAGCGGCTATGACCGGCTGCCCACGACCGACCCGGACAACCTCCGCACCTGGTTCGCGGAGGCGTCCGACTCGGGCTCGCTGGAGCGCTACCTCGAGACGTTCGACCACACGGTCGGCGTCATGCAGACCGAGGAGGCGCTGACCCGGGTCGCGTACGAGTGCGCCGAGGACCTCGCGCGCGACGGCGTCGTGTACGCCGAGGTCCGCTACGCCCCGGAGCAGCACACCCGGGGCACGCCCGGTGACGGCTCGCACGCGCTCAGCCTGGAGCAGGTCGTGGAGGCCGTGCTCAAGGGCTTCGCGGACGGCGGCCGTGACCACGGCATCCGGGTGGGCACGCTGCTGACCGCCATGCGCCACCAGGCCCGGAGCATGGAGATCGCCGAGCTCGCGGTCCGCTACCGCGACCAAGGGGTGGTCGGCTTCGACATCGCCGGCGCGGAGGCGGGCTACCCGCCCACCCGGCACCTGGACGCCTTCGAGTACCTCCAGCGCGAGAACGCCCACTTCACCATCCATGCCGGCGAGGCGTTCGGGCTTCCGTCGATCTGGCAAGCCATCCAGTGGTGCGGCGCCGACCGGCTCGGCCACGGCGTCCGCATCATCGACGACATCACGGACCGGGACGGCGAGGTCCCCCAGCTCGGCCGGCTCGCCGCGTACGTACGCGACAAGCGCATCCCGCTGGAGATGTGCCCGAGCTCCAACGTCCAGACCGGCGCGGCCAAGTCCATCGCCGCGCACCCGATCGGGCTGCTGCGCCGCCTCTACTTCCGCGTCACGGTCAACACCGACAACCGGCTGATGAGCGGCACCACGCTGTCGGAGGAGTTCGCCAAGCTGGTCGAGGCGTTCGGCTACGGCTGGGACGATCTGCAGTGGTTCACGGTCAACGCCATGAAGTCGGCCTTCCTCGGCTTCGACGAAAGGCTCGAGCTCATCAACGGTGTCATCAAGCCGGGCTTCGCCCAGCTGAAATGGAGGTCCCACCCATGACCGCCGCGGTCTTCCGCAAGACGCCGCCGGGCGCGCGGGTCTTCCGCTCGGGAGCCCTGCGCGTCGCGGGCTGGGCGTGGATGGTGTTCGCCGCCCTCAACTTCGTCGACCTGATCTGGCGGGGCCGCGACATGGCCTCGGCGGTCGCCGCGGCCGTGATGCTGCTGGGCAGCGGTGTCGCGTACGCCGTCGCGCTGCGGCCGCGCATCGTCGCCGATGACAAGGCCGTGTGGTTCCACAACCTGCTGCGCGACGTACGGCTGCCGTGGGAGGCCGTGACGCGCTTCGAGGGCGGCGACGCCGTGTACGCGCACGTCGGTGACCGCCGGTTCCGCGCCTTCATCCTGCAGACGTCGCCCCGCGCGCGTGCCAGGTCGGAGATGAAGGCCCGGCGCGAGGAGAAAAAGCTGCCCGATGCCGTCGCGGAGTACATGAGAGGCCGTACGGCGACCGACTTCACCGTCGAGCAGCTGCGTGAGCTGGCCGGACAGCACCGTTCGAAGGACGGCGGCGCCGAGGCGAGCGTGACGTGGGCCTTGCCGCCGGTCCTGGCCCTGGTGGTGCCGGGCGTACTGACCGTGGTGACCATCGTCATCGCGACAATCTGAAGTCGTACGGTCCTGAAGGAATTGGAGCGGACGACGGGATTCGAACCCGCGACCCTCACCTTGGCAAGGTGATGCTCTACCAGCTGAGCCACGTCCGCACTACGCGTCAGAATACCGGACTTCAGACCAGACCGGCGTCGTGGGCGAGCAGGGCGACCTGAACGCGGTTGTTGAGGCCGAGCTTGGTGAGCAGCCGGGAGACGTGGGCCTTGACCGTCGCGACGCTCATGTACAGCTCGGTGCCGATCTGGGCGTTGGACTTGCCCTGACCGATGGCGACGACCACCTCGCGCTCGCGGTCGCTGAGCTGGCTGAGAAGCTCCCGCGCGGGACTGCGGTGCACCTCCGTGACCTGCGCGATCAGCCGGCGCGTGACGCTGGGGGACAGGATCGGCTCCCCGGCGGCCACCCTGCGGATGGCATTGATGATCTCCGCGGGCGGAGTGTCCTTGAGCAGGAACCCGCCGGCCCCGGCGCGCAGCGCCCGTACGACGTGCTCGTCCGCGTCGAACGTGGTGAGAATGATGATCTCGGGAGCGCCGTCGCGTCCCCGGATCTGCTCGGTCGCGGCCAGCCCGTCCACCCGGGGCATCCGGATGTCCATCAGCACCACGTCCGGCGTGTGCTCGGCCACCAGAGCGCCGACCTTGTCACCGTCGTCGGCCTCGGCCACGATCCGCAGATCCTCGGCACCGGCCAGCATCATCGACAACCCCGTACGGACCAGAGCATCGTCATCGACGATCAGGACGCGGATGGTCACGCAGCTCAGACTAACCGGCGTCGTGCGGGCGCGCTCCGGCCGGATCGGGCCGCCTGCGCCCCGACCCTCACGTCACCTCGGGCCACGGAAGCCAGGCGTGGACGCGGAAGTCGCCCTGGACGGTACGGCCGTGCTCGAGCCGGCCGCCGGCCAGCATCGCGCGCTCGGTCAGGCCGATGAGACCCGCTCCCGCGCCCGGGATCTCCGGAGCCGCCTTCACCAGCGGGTTCCGGACCTCGACCGTCAGGCCGCTGCCCGCGGACCCGTCCACCATCACCCGTACCGCCGCGCCCGGTGCGTGCTTGCGGGCGTTGGTCAGGCTCTCCTGGACCGTGCGGTAGGCGCTGCGGCCGACGTTGGCCGGCACCACCGTCACGTCGTGGATCCTGTTCTCCCAGTTGACCGCCATGCCGGCCCGCCGCGACTCATCGATCAGAGCCGGCAGGTCGGTCAGGCTGGGCTGCGGCCGTTCGGGCGCGCCGTCGACGGCGTCGTCGCGCAGCACGCCGATCACCTCCCGCAGGTCCTGCAGCGCCTGGTGCGCGCTCGCCCGGATCACCCCGGCCGCCTGCGCGATCTCGTTCGGAGGAGCGTCCGGGCGGAACTCCAGCGCGCCCGCGTGCACGCTCAGCAGCGAGATCCGGTGCGCCAGCACGTCGTGCATCTCCCGTGCGATCCGGGCGCGCTCATGGTGCCGGGCCTGCTCCACGCGCAGTTGCTGCTCGGACTCGGCGCGTACCGCCCGGTCGCGCAGCGAGAGGACCAACTGCCGCCGCGCGCGTACGAACATGCCCCACGCGACGACCGCGCCGATCAGGACGACGGTCCAGGTGATCGAGACCCAGTACGACTGGGTCGGGTCCGGATAGAACGCCGAGTAGACCGCGCTGCTCGCGACGTGTGCCGCGGCGATGAGCGTCACCGTACGGAACGGCCGGTGGACCGCGACCGTGAAGACCATGATGGCGGCCGCCCCGATGGAGGTCACCGAGAAGAGCCCGGTGACGGCGAGGGCGAGCGCGAACGGCACCGGCCAGCGGCGGCGTACCCAGAGCAGCAGGCACGCCGCCGAGCCGAGGATCACGTCCGGCGGTCGCGGCGGGTGGGGCATCCGGTGGGGGGAGTGGCCGGTGACGTAGAACATGAAGGCGCCGAGACCGGCTGCCAGCACGAAGCACAGCACGTCGATCGCCCAGTCGCGCGCCGAACGGCGGATCCGTCCCTCAGGTGCGTCGGCCGCCAGCAACGCCGGCAGCAGCGATGGATGGTCGGGCCGGGGGGCCGCGATACCGCTCATGGTCCATCACGGTATGCGGGCCGCCTGTGCGCCGGATAGCGACCAAAGTCGACTCTGGCCTAGACATCGGTCGAGGCGAGAGCACCGCTTCGGATCACGGCGTCGACGCCGCCGACGCCGATCGCCTCCGTGGCAGCGCCGCCACCGTGACCGAGGCCGATCGACGTGCCGTGAGGACCGAGCAGTTCGCCGCCGCGAGCCGCGGCGAGCTGCACATGGTGGTGCATGAGCTGCTGCCGTTGGAGCAAGCCGGGCCGGCCCACCAGAAGATGGACGCCGGCGAGGTGTTCGGCAGGATCGTGCTGACCCCGTCCTAGAGGCCCAGGGCGTCGGCGACGGACTCCCGCAGGGCCGCCAGCTCGGCGGCGGCCGCCGTACGGGCCTCCTCGATCGAGCCGGTCACCGGGACGACGACCTCCAGGTACGCCTTGAGCTTGGGCTCGGTGCCCGACGGCCGTACGATGACCCGCCCCCCGCCGGACAGGCGATACCGCAGGACGTCCGCCGCCGGCAGGCCGCCCCGGCCCGCGCTCAGGTCGTCGGCCTCGGTCACCGCGTGCCCGGCCAGCTCCGCCGGTGGCGACGCCCGTAGCCGCGCCATCGCGTCCGAGATCAGCGACAGGTCCTCGACCCGGACCGAGACCTGCGCGGTCGCGTGCAGGCCGTACCGCCGCGCCTGGTCCTCCAGCAGGTCCAGGAGAGTACGGCCGGAGGCCTTGGCCTCGGCGGCCAGGCCGGCCACCGTGAGCGCCGCGCCGACGCCGTCCTTGTCGCGTACGGGCACGCCCTCGTCGCCGCCGACGCAGTAGCCGAGCGCCTCCTCGTACCCGTAGACGAGACGGTCCCGGTCCGTGCCGCCCTTCATGATCCATTTGAAGCCGGTGAGCGTCTCGGCGTATCGCACGCCGTGCTCCGCCGCGATCTTGCCCAGAAGGGACGAGGACACGATCGTGGTGGCGACCAGCCGGTCCGCGCCGTCGGTGTGCCGCAGGACATGCTCGGCGAGCAACCCGCCGACCTCGTCTCCGGTCAGCATCCGCCCGCCGGCCGCGACCGCGCACCGGTCCGCGTCGGGGTCGTTCGCTATCACCAGGTCGCGGTTCTTGCCGAGGGCGAGCGCCAGGTCCATGGCGCCGGGCTCTTCGGGGTTGGGGAAGGAGACGGTCGGGAAGTCCGGGTCCGGGTCGGCCTGTTCGGGCACGACGTCCGGCACCGGGAACCCGCACCACGCGAACGCCCGCCGCAGTACCGCGCCGCCGACGCCGTGGAGCGGCGTGTAGGCGATCGTCACGTCGCGGTGCGTGCCGAGCGGCAGCCGTGCGAGCGAACGCAGATAGGACTCGACGATCCCGTCGTCCAGCATGCGCCAGTCGTCGCCCCGCGGCAGCTCGTCCACCCGGCCGACCGCGTCGATCGCCGTCGAGATCTCCTCGTCGAGCGGCGGGATGATCTGCGCGCCGTCCTCCCAGTAGACCTTGTACCCGTTGTCCCGCGGCGGATTGTGGCTGGCCGTCACCATGATCCCGGCGGAGCACCCGAGATGGCGCACGGCGTACGCGAGGACCGGCGTCGGCAGCGGCCGGGGCATCAGGTGCACGGTGATGCCGGCCCCGCCGAGGATGGCCGCGGAGTCCTGGGCGAACACGTCGGACTTGTGCCGCGCGTCGTAGCCGATCACCACGGAGGGAGGTGCCGCGAGGTCGTCGCGCGAGGTCAGGACTGAGGCCACGCCTGCCGCGGCGCGCATCACCGTGACGCGGTTCATGCGGTTCGGGCCCGCGCCGAGCTCACCGCGCAGGCCCGCCGTGCCGAACTCCAGCTTCGCCCCGAAACGCATGGCCAGAGCCACCGGATCATCGAGAAGAGCCGTCAGCTCCGCACGCGTCTCCGGATCCGGGTCCTGCTCCAGCCACGCGTCGGCTCGCACCCTGTCGCTCACCGCGCCTCCCTCACAGGCCCTTCACGAACTTGCCGAGCAGCTCGCCCATGCGCGCCGCGGCGTCACGGCCGGCGGCCAGGACCTCCAGGTGGTCCAGGGGCTTGCCGGCGAGCCCGGCGGCGATGTTCGTCACGAGGGAGATACCCAGTACGTCGGCGCCGCCCTCACGCGCCGCGATCGTCTCCGGCACGGTCGACATGCCGACCAGGTCCGCGCCGAGCGTCCGCAGCATCCGGATCTCCGCGGGGGTCTCGTACGACGGGCCGGCCAGCGCCGCGTACACGCCCTCGGCGAGCGTCGGGTCGATCTCCTTGGCGAGGGCGCGCAGGGCCGGGGAGTAGGCGTCGGTCAGGTCCACGAAGTTCGGGCCGGAGATGGGGTTGTGGCCGGTGAGGTTGAGGTGGTCGGCGATGAGGACCGGGTCACCGACCTTCTGCCACTCCGGCCGCGTGCCGCCCGCCGCGTTGGTCAGCACGACGGTCCGGACGCCCGCCGCCAGAGCGGTACGGACGCCGTGCACGACGGCCGCGGGGCCGTGCCCCTCGTACAGGTGTGTACGGCCCAGGAAGATCAGCACGCGCTTCGAGCCCACGTCGAGGACGCGGATCCGTCCCTGGTGGCCCGGTACGGCCGGGGGTGCGAACCCGGGCAGCTCGGTCATGCCGAGGTCAAGCTCGGACGGGCCCAGCGCGTCCGCGGCAGGTACCCATCCCGAGCCCATGACCAGGGCGACGTCGAAGGATTCGGTCGTGGTGTGCCTGCGCAGCCCGTCGGCTGCCCAGCGGGCGAGATCGTAGGCGTCATTGCTCACAGGCGCCAAGATTACCCAGGTCTGAGCGGTTTCCGATCAGTCGCCGAGGGAGCGGCAGGGCCGGGTGCGCAAATCCTTCACGTAGTCGTCCGGCGCTCCGGCCTTCTCCGCCGCGTCGGCGAGAATGCCGAGGTAGCGGGCCGAGGGCAGGCCGCCCTCGTAGGCGTCGAGGACGTAGAGCCAGGCGAGCACGTCGCCGTCGAGGGTGGCGATCCGTACGCGGATCTTGCGGTAGACCCCGAGGGCCGCGCCCTCCCACTCGTCCAGCGCCTGCTCGTCGAGGTCCGGCACGTCGTAGAGCACGACGAAGACGTGCTCGCCGGAGGCCTCGGCGACGGTGGCCAGGGCTCCCTCGAAACCGACGTTCTCGCCGCCGAACGTCAGCCGCCAGTCCTGCAGCCAGCCGGTGGTGCGCAGGGGCGAATGCGGAGCCCGCCGCGCCATCTGGTCGGGATCCATGTTGGAGGCGTACGCCGCATACAAGGCCACGGTCGCCCAGCGTACGGCCTGGACGGGCGCGGCGGCACGTTAACTCCCGGAGTGCGGGAGAATGAAGCATGTGACACGCATCGCCATCATCGGAGGGGGCCCGGGCGGCTACGAGGCCGCCCTCGTCGCCGCACAGCTGGGCGCCGACGTGACCGTCGTCGAACGCGACGGCCCCGGAGGGGCTTGCGTGCTGACCGACTGTGTGCCCTCCAAGACACTCATCGCGACCTCGACCCGCATGGCCACCCTCTCGGAGTCGGCCTCGCTGGGAGTCCGGTTCTCCGGCGGCGCCGACGGCATCGTCGGCGGCCTCGAGGTCGATCTCCCACTCGTCAACAAACGGGTGAAGGAACTCGCCTGGGCGCAGTCCGCCGACATCGAGGAGCGCGTCACCGCCGAAGGTGTCCGGATCATCCACGGCTCCGCGCGCTTCGTCGACCCGCAGATCGTGGCCGTCGGGGACGAGCGCATCCAGGCCGATGTCGTCCTCATCGCCACCGGTGCGACACCGCGCGAGCTGGCGGGCTCCGAGCCCGACGGCGAGCGCATCCTCACCTGGCGCCAGCTGTACGACCTGTCCGAGCTGCCCGAGCACCTGATCGTGGTGGGCTCCGGCGTGACCGGCGCGGAGTTCGCCGGCGCGTACCTCGCCCTGGGCTCGCGGGTGACCCTGGTGTCCTCGCGCGACCACGTGCTGCCCAACGAGGACGAGGACGCGGCCCGCGTGCTCGAGGATGTCTTCCAGCGCCGCGGCATGGAGCTGCTGGCCCGCTCACGGGCGGCCGGCGTACGCCGCACCGCCGACGGCGTCGAGGTCACCCTGACGGACGGCCGTAAGGTCGAGGGGTCGCACTGCCTGATGACCGTCGGCATGGTGCCCAACACCCAGGGGCTCGGCCTGGAGGAGGCCGGCGTCGTCCTGGACGAGCGCGGCTTCGTCCGGGTGGACAAGGTCTCGCGCACGTCGGCGGCGCACGTGTACGCGGCGGGCGACTGCACCGGCATTCTGATGCTCGCCTCGGTCGCCGCCATGCAGGGCCGGATCGCCATGTGGCACGCCCTCGGCGAGGCCGTGCAGCCGCTGAAGCAGGGCTGGGTGTCCGCGAACATCTTCACCGACCCGGAGGTCGCCGCGGTCGGCGTCACCCAGGCACAGATCGACTCGGGCGAGGTGCCGGCGCGGATCGTCAAGCTGCCGCTGTCGACCAACCCGCGGGCCAAGATGCAGGGATTCCTGGACGGCTTCGTGAAGCTGTTCTGCCGCCCCGCGACGGGCATCGTGCTCGGCGGCGTGATCGTCGCCCCGCGTGCGAGCGAACTGATCCTCGGCCTGTCCATGGCGGTCCAGCAGCACCTGACCGTCGACCAGGTCGCCCATACGTTCGCCGTCTACCCGTCGGTCTCGGGCAGCATCACCGAGGCGGCTCGCCGCCTGATGCAGGAGTCGGCCTACTAGCCACCGCGCCAGGCGACGCCGGCCGGGACGCGAGCGGTCGCGACGTCGCCCGCCCGGCCTGAGGCGGTACCTGGACCATTCATGCCCCACTTCGCGGCATGTCGTTCGCGGTACAGGAGACGCAGGCGATGACCCATCACTGCTGCGAAGCGATGACGCGTCAGGTGAACCGGGGACCGGGGTGCCATCCATCTGCCGTCGCTTGTCGTGCCAGGTCGGGATCTGGCGGGCCGGCCCGCGTGCGACCTGGGACATGGCCGGGCCCAGGGCGCGCAGGTGCCGGTTGTATCTGGGACTGACAGGGCAGCCGCGGGAACAGGTGACCGATCCGGGCCGGCGCCGGCCTCAGCCAGCGGCGTTCATCATCACAGTGCAGAGGACCTGCGCGGTCGCGACACGGACCAGCTCCGCGTCGGTTAGCGGGCGGGGTCGGCCCGGCCTGCGCCGTCCCCGCGTTGGTAGGACGTGGTCATCCAGATGGACCTAGAGTGCGATCAGAAGGGCGTCCAGATCTGTCTTCACACACTGATCTTGGCGGCCCTTCACCACGTCTACGGCCGGTTCAGCGATAACCCATCAACGATCTAGACGACGCTCGCTATGGACGGGGACTTCGAGACAGGCCCTAACCCGGGCCGGGCGGTTCCTCGGCCGGGAACATGATCGGGCTGAGCAGGTGCCGCGTGCGCTCCGGTGAGGGTTCGTTTCTCATCCGGGGCACGATCACGGCGCGCAGCTCGCCGATCATCTCGATCAGCTCGTCCCGGCTGAGCCAAAGAGCGTGCTGCCGGTATCCCACGTAGTCGGCGGCCGGGTCGGCCTGGTCCCGGTCGAGGTAGGCGTTGAACTCGGCCGGCAGGACGGCCATGGCCAGCGCGAACACGCGGCGGTGATCCTCCGCGGACACCGACGCGGCCGTCTCGGCGTCGATCACGGCCCGCGCCGGTCGCAGCCGGTATCGGCGTTCGACGGCACTTGAGAACAATCGAAGAGGTGGACCATGCCCGACCGATCACCCGCCGTCGCGCTTCCCCTGCCGCTGGGCCGCCTGTACGAGGCCGGAGGGCGACGCCTGATGCTGCACCGCTCCGGCACCGGTGGCCCTGCCGTGGTGTTCCTGCCGGGGTCCGCCCTGGTCGGCCTCGACTACGTGAACATCCATGATCGGGTCGCCGAGCTGACCACGAGTGTGCTGTACGACCGGGCGGGTACCGGCTGGAGTGAGCCGGCCGACCTGCCCCGCACCGCGGCCGAGGTCACCGACGAGCTGCGCGACCTGCTGCGCGCCGCCGGTGTGCCCGCCCCGTACGTACTGGCCGGCCACTCCCTGGGCGGTGCGTACGCGCGCCACTTCGCCCGGCGCTTCCCCGAGGAGGTGGCCGGCCTGCTGCTGCTGGATCCCTTCCATGAGGACATGGCCGCCCGCGCTCCCCGGCAGATGCTGGAGACGCTGGAGCAGATGAGGAACCGGGAGCTGCCGGAGCCGACCGAGGAACAGCTCGAGGCGTCGCGAGCCCCGATCGAACGGCACTTCGCGGCGTGGCCGGAGCCCGTACGCGGGCCGCTGGTCGAATACCACCTGGCCGCATGGCGAACCGGCTGGTACGAGAGCCGGAACCTCTATGACGAGGTCGCCGACGAGCTCCGGCGCGCTCCCGGGCTCCCCGACGTGCCCTTGACCGTGCTGTCCGCGATGGGCCACGACGCCACACAGGCCCACCTGTGGCCCGAAGACCTCCTGCGCGAGATCAACGACGGCAAGCGCGCCCTGCACGCGGAACTGGCGGCCTCGGTGCCGCACGGCGAGCACCGCGTCCTCGACGACGCCGGCCACGGCTGGCTCCACGAGGAACGCCCGGACGCCGTACTCCAGGCGATCACCGACCTCCTCGCGGCGGCACGACGAGGAGTCTGACCCCCGCGGTCACCGAGTCGTCCACAGGCTGTGGAAAAACTAGTGGGGCGGGTGGCCACGCTGGGGGTCGTCGGGGACCGGGAGACCGTGCTGGCGTAGCCGCGCCTGGCGGATGTCGCTGAAGTTGATCACCACGACGAACGTGCTGCCCAGCAGGGCCAGTGCGACGACGGCCACGCGGATGCCCCACTCCGCGGGCAGCAGGCCGAGCAGCACGCACAGGGGAATCATGAGAGCGAGGTGGCGGGCCAGCATGCGGCCGCGCCACCCCGCGTCGGTCAGGTCGTGCCGTACCCAGCTGTGGTTCTCCTCCGGCAGCCGGAACCCCGCGGCGTACCGGATACGCCGCAGGGGTCCCGGATCGCCGGGCAGCCGGGTCAGCGGAGACCCCGCTTACCAGTCGCCTCCGCCGAAGTCACCGCCACCGAAGTCTCCACCGTCGAAGCCGCCGAAGTCGCCGCCTCCGATGTCGAAGCCACTGTCGCCACCGTCGTCACCGCCTCCGTCGAACCCGCCGCCATAGCCACCGAAACCACCGAAGCCGCCGCCGAAACCGCCACCGAACATCGAACCGAGCGCGGTGCCGATCAGGATGCCGCTCAGCATGTCACCGCCGCCGAAGCCGGAGTAGTACCCACCGGCGTACGGGGCGTACTGCGGTCCCGCGTCCCAGTACGGCCGCTGGTAACCGCCGACCGAAACGAGACGCGTGTCGGGGTCCTCACCGGCCAGCACGCGCTGCGCGTCGGCCGCGCACGCGGGGACCGAACGCGGCGCGCCGCCCGGAGGAGCCCACGAGACGTCCTGCACGGACGGGCCGTGCTGCGGGTTGAAGAAGCAGGGAGCGCGACGCTCGGGCACCGGCCTGCCGTCGACCCGCGCCCGTACCGCGGTCAGGAAGTAGCGGCCGTCCTCCAGCGCCGTGGTGACCTTGCGCATGTCCTCGGGCCGCTGGGCCGTGTCGACCGCGGATTTGGCCTGGTCGTAGGAGCCCAGGGCCTTCTCGTAGTCCTCCCTGGCCTGCGGGTCGAGGCGGGGGTCCATGACGTTGAGGTTGAGCGCGGAGATGTCCTCGCCGAGGCGAGTGACGTCCTCGTACACGCTCTCCTTCAGCTCGGCCATCTCCTGCGCCTTGCGACGCTTGCGGCGCCGGGAGACGAAGAAGATCGCACCGACACCGCCGGCGACGAGCAGGACGAGGATGACCAGGACGACGGCCGTGCCCGCAGCGCTGCTCGACTTCTTGTCCTGGACGGCGTTGTCGAACTTCTGGTCGAGGTTGAGCACCAGGTCCTTCAGATTGGAGGACTGCCCGCGCGACTGTGCGACCAGGTCGCTGATCTTGCTGCTGTCCAGCCCGTCGTG
This sequence comes from Actinoallomurus sp., assembly GCA_035643735.1. GTDB lineage: Bacteria > Actinomycetota > Actinomycetes > Streptosporangiales > Streptosporangiaceae > Actinoallomurus. Next base: position 12,127 of record DASQPY010000463.1, read on the forward strand.
GGATCCGGCGACCACCTTGGAGCCCTGGCCGTCGAGCATGATCAGGGTGCCCTTCCGGCCCAGGGCGCGGTCGAGCTGGGTCAGGCCGGCGGAGCTCACGCGGTCGGACTTGACGATCGCGATCCGGATCGTGGACTTGTCGTCCTTGAGCGTGCTGATCACGGCCTGCTGGTCCGCGGACGACAGCGTGGCACCGGAGTCCTGGGACAGGTAGAAGCGCTGGGACTTCAGCCCCTGGACCACCTTGTCGAACGGATCGGCGCCCGCCGGGGACATGAACCCCAGGAACACGGCGAGGATCGCGACGAGCACGGCGGGAATCGTTATACGGCGAGTCTTCATGACGCCTTCGTTGGTGATCAGTTTTACCTTTGTTTTACTACCTCGGACGAAAAGCTCGTCTCGTTTGTTCCGATCAGGAGCGATGGAGGTCACCGCGCAGCACCCGCTGCACGAGGTCCCTCTGAACTGACCGTAGCCCGTTGTAGCCCACACGCTACGCTCGGGATCGACCTCGTAGTAGGGAGTCTTCCCATCCCGTAGCAGGTCAGGCGTCGCGCGGGCCCGAACGCAACGGGCGCACGCGGGCACGCGTAGGGTGAGCCGGTCGCGGCCGCCGGCCGCCACCTCGGCCGTCCCCTTGCAGTGAGTCTGAAGGGTGAGCCCGCGCCCGCCATGGGCCGTCTCCGACGCGTCGTGGCCCATGTCGATCAGGACCAGTACCCGCGGCCTGGTCCGGCACCGTACGGGCCGTATCGAGGACCTTCCCGGCCGGACTGAAGGCGTGGAGCGCGTTCCGCAGGCGGTTCGGCGTCGCCCCCGGCGTCCTCCATCACGCCCAGCCCACCAGTTAGGCCTGGCGAGCGCGCGCCGGTGAGCGCCGGCCGGCGTACGGGCCGCATAATCAGGCGCCGTCTCCAGACCTCAGACGCTGTCCATGGCCGGGTCGAGGTTGATCGCGTCGGCGGCCTCGATCGCGTCGCGGTCGAGGCCGTACTCGCGGGCGCCGATGTCGTCCGGCGAGCCGCCGTCCAAGGCCAGGTGGACACCGTCGCGGTGGAGCCGCTTGTGCACGGCATCCGCCAGATGCTCTGAGTCCGGCCGCGCGCCGCCGGCGACCAGCGGCACGATCACCGCGAAGACCGGCACCGGTGCCGCCCTGATCGCGTCCAGCAGGCGCCGCCGACCGGGCAGCGCGGAGCCCAGCGACGGCGCTCCGTAGACGGGGGATCGGCGCAGCGAGGTCACGATCCTGGTCAGCTCACTCTTCAAGCACCTTCCCGACCAGGTCGCCGAGCCGGCCGTACCCTGTCTCGGCCCACGGCGTCGCGGCCTCGTAGTACGGGCGGCCGGCCGAGGACAACGTCCGGCGCTCTCCCGTCACGTACCGCCTTCGCGCAGATCGCGCAGACCCCTACCTCGAGCTTGGGCCCGGTGCCCGCGCACGCCGGTTCATGATGATCGTGCCATCCGCGGACGTCGCGGACCCGGCACATCCGATGGCGATCGCCGCCGCGAGCACCGGGCAGGAACGCTCAGCCTTCCTTGATCTCGCAGATCACCGCGCCGCTGGAGACGGTCTGGCCGACCTCGGCGGAAAGGCCACTGACCGTACCGGCCTTGTGCGCGGTGAGCGGCTGCTCCATCTTCATCGCCTCCAGCACGACGATCGGATCGCCCGCCGCGACGGTGGCACCGTCCTCGACGACGAGCTTGACGATGGTGCCCTGCATGGGGCTGACCAGCGCGTCACCTCCGACCTGGTGCGAGCCGGACTTCTGCCCACCCCTGCGCTTGGCCGACCCCGCCGTCGTGGCCGTGTTCGATGCCGCGCCGCCGCCGCCCAGCCCCGCGGGGAGTACGACCTCGATGCGCTTGCCACCGACCTCGACCGTGACCTTCTCCCGCTCGCCGGGCTCCTCGCCCTCGGCCGCTCCCTCGTACGGCGCGATGCGGTTGTCGAACTCGGTCTCGATCCACCGCGTGTGCACCCGGAACGGCTCGTCGGTGAACGCCGGATCCTCGACCACCGTCCGGTGGAACGGGATGACGGTCGGCATCCCCTCGACCTCGAACTCGGCCAGTGCCCGACGCGCCCGCTGCAGAGCCTCGGTCCGGTTCGCACCGGTGACGACGAGCTTGGCGATCATCGAGTCGTACATCTGCGGAACGGTCATGCCCTGCTCGAACCCGGTGTCGAGCCGCACACCGGGCCCGGTGGGCGGGCTCCACTTTCGTACGGTCCCGGGTGCGGGCAGGAAGTTGCGCGCGGCGTCCTCGGCGTTGATCCGGAACTCGAAGGAGTGCCCCCTCAGCTGCGGGTCGCCGTAGCCGATCGTCTCGCCGTCCGCGATCCGGAACTGCTCGCGTACGAGGTCGACGCCGGCGACCTCCTCGGTCACCGGGTGCTCGACCTGCAGGCGGGTATTGACCTCGAGGAAGGAGATCGTGCCGTCCTGGCCGACGAGGAACTCACAGGTGCCCGCGCCGACGTACCCGGCCTCTTTCAGAATGGCCTTGGAGCTGTTGTAGAGGGTGGCTTTCTGGTCGTCGCTGAGGAAGGGCGCGGGTGCCTCTTCGACGAGCTTCTGGTGGCGGCGCTGCAGACTGCAGTCACGGGTGGAGACGACGACGACGTTGCCCGCCTGGTCGGCAAGACACTGGGTCTCGACGTGGCGCGGCTTGTCGAGGTACCGCTCGACGAAGCACTCCCCACGCCCGAACGCCCCGACCGCCTCGCGTACCGCCGAGTCGTAGAGCTCGGGAACCTCTTCGAGCGTGCGCGCGACCTTCAGCCCACGCCCCCCGCCGCCGAACGCCGCCTTGATCGCGATGGGCAGGCCGTGCTCCCTGGCGAACTCGACGACCTCGTCGGCATCCTTGACCGGATCCTTGGTCCCGGCGACGAGCGGCGCCCCGACCTTCTGCGCGATATGCCTCGCCTGCACCTTGTCTCCCAGTGCCTCGATCGCACTGGGCGGGGGACCGATCCAGGTGAGGCCGGCGTCGATGACGGCCTTGGCGAAGCCGGAGTTCTCGGCAAGGAAGCCGTACCCGGGGTGAACGGCGTCGGCACCACTCTCTTTGGCGACGTTGAGGAGCTTGCCGATGTCGAGGTAGCTCTCAGCCGCACTCTGCCCCCCGAGCGCGTACGCCTCGTCGGCGACCTGAACGTGCAACCCGTCGAGGTCAGGCTCGGAGTAGACGGCAACACTGCCGATCCCCGCGTCCTTACAGGCACGCGCGATCCGCACCGCGATCTCACCCCGGTTGGCAATCATGACCTTACGCACGACGACTCCTCGCTCTTGCCGATCGCACAGAGTCTAGGCAAGTCGCGCTCGGCCCTTACCAATGCCTGCCTGGTTGCCGGTCCTCGCCGGCGCCGTCCGGTGCGTACGGCAGGGGAGCCTCACTCCCTTTGCCGCGGGCGGCGAGGGGAGCGACGAGGAGTCTGAATTGTCGTAACGCCACTGCGGGGTGTTGGTTCGCGCCGCTGTGGTGCGTGGCCAAAGTCACTGAGACGGGGGTCCCATTCACCGGGACCGGCGGCCTCGTGGGGGACGCGCGGGAGCCGTGGGTGCCTCGCCGGACCCCTACCCTCGTCTCGCCCGAGATCGGCCGGCCTCAAGCCGCCCGTACGCGTAGCCGGGTCTTGAATGATCATCGAGGCTTGGCCGAAAAAAGGGAAATATGGATATTGGGCCGTCGTGAATGCGTGAAGCGGCGTTCGGGGTGGACTCTATGTCCGCGCTATTGCTCCAGGTCGGTGACCAGAACCGGACAGTCAACGGGCAGTTGAGGCAAGTTGTGCAGTACCAAAATCGTGATGCCGTCTAGATAGTCGAGGCAAAGCTTGGTTAGGCTGACTCTCTATGTCCGGACACGTCGCTTGCTCTTCCTGGTCCAGGAGGGGCTCCCGATCTTCAAAGGATTTGCGAGCCGTAGAGCCAGATGGGCCGAGCGGCGACATCCGGTGCTGCACCCCCGGCCGACGCCGCACTCGGCATAAGCATGCCGACGAGGAGAACAACGCGCCGGTAAGAGCTTCCGCCGCACCCGAGCGCCGGCCATGGCCGCTCACGGCGAGAAGAAACCGCCGTCGATCACATTTCCAGGACCGCATGAGGGTCCAATCCGGCGCGGCAAGCCAATGCGACCCGCGCACGCAGTTCAAAACGGGGCACGATGAGAGGGGATTAAAATGGCTCCACAGACTGGTGGCGACCCGCAGGCAATGCGCGAGCTGGGCCAGCTCTTCAGCAAGCACTCCCAGAACCTCGACCAGATGATCCGAGACCTGAACGGCAAGATGTCGAACAGCGAGTCCATCTGGATCAGCGACGAGGCCAACAAGTTCCGCGCCGCGTGGCAGCAGGCCAAGGGGTCGTTCGACAAGATGTCCCAGGCCCTGGACAAGGGCGGCCAGGACATCCGCACCACAGCCCAGCAGCTCGAGAGCTGGGGTCGAGGGGGCAGGTAGAGCCTCCCGTGAATGTGGTGGGGCTCTGACCTTCCGGTCGGAGCCCCACTGCATGGGGTGCGGGACGCGGCTGAAGACGCCAGGGAACCAACGTCGCCACGCGCCAATGCAGGGGAGCGCGTCGTCGAGCGATCAAGGTTTGATTTTGCAGCCGGCTAGACCGGCGTATCGGTTCTCGGCGATCCGAAGAAGTTCAGAGAGATCCTTCTCGGAGTTGCGTCCTTGAACGACAGGGCGGATGGTTATCCGAATCCAAACCAGCCGTTTTCCGCAACGAAAAGCTGAGGCAACCATATAGTTCGGTACCTCGGGTGCAGTACGAAAGATGGCATGACCAAGGTCGACAGGCAGTTGGGCCTCACTGCGGTTATGTGCGAACTCATCCTTCTCCTGGAATTGTGCTTCACCATCGAGACCCAACTGGACCTCCAATGGGAGCTCTGTCTCGTTGCCGACCTCGCAGCTTGTGAGCGTACTGTGAATGTCGATGTCTCGGTCTTGCTTTAGTTCTCGACTTACTGCAGTTAGGCGAGGCACGGCATTGGCCGGTATGAGTTGGCACCAATACGGGGCCGTATCGGTGATTGCCCTAAGGTCATTCTCTTTCTTCTTGGGTGAGCTCGGTGAACAGGCCGAGAAAGCCAGGGAAAAACATGTAGCTGCGGCAACTGCCGCAGGAGTGAACCGCCGCCTCCGTCTTGATCCTTTGCCCATTCGCTTATGCATCTCGCGGCAAACCGAGGTTCGTGTTGAAACTCGTGTGGCCTGTGCCGTACGTGCTATCTCCGTGCTGTTCGAGATCCAGAACCTTTGAATGGCTCTCAAGCCAGTCTCTGAAGGCCACATGATGGTGCTCCTCGGCGGCTAGCTCGGGGTCGATCTTTCCGTTGCGTACGAACGGCTGCCCGTCGAGACCCTTGTGTTCATAGGCACCGTGATCGAGGATGGATGATTGAATCATCTGATGGATGAGGCTGGTTGCCGCCTTCTCGTCGTCTGTGGTGTCCGTCAAGGCCTTATCTTCGGCTCCAGCGCTCGCTTGACCGGCAAGCTTCGAGGAGAGATTGTCGTATCCCATCCCAGCTAGCTTCTTGTAGAAGTCAGAAATATTAGTTCCGGCTGCTGATTTCAGCAGATTTGCTCCTGGGATGGGAACATAGCCAACGCCCATTTGGACGATCTTCGCGAGGGCATCATGGCGCATCTGTGCTCGCTTGTCTTCAAGGCGTCCGTCGGCAAGCAGTCCTTGTCCTCGGGCCTGTACAATATGCGCTAATGCGGAGACTTCCTTCCCCGTAATCCCCTTGAGGTCGGTCGCTCCTTTGCCGATTGCCTGGTCTATAGTTGCTTTCATGTGGCCGGATTGTGCATTGATGAGTGTCTGATAGGCGTTGTCATCAAGGCCGGCATCGACCAGGATTCGGTCGAGATCCGCCGTGCCGAAGTGAGGTGTTGTGACGCCGTCCTTTCTGAGGTCAAGAACATCACCTGATTTGATGCGTTTTAGTCCGTCAGGGTTGCCGAGACTATCAATGACGGCGTCGATATGGAACGCTAGAATTTTTGCCTCGCTGTCTCTCATTCCGGAGAGTGCATCAAGGCCGTCTTTATCATTGATGGTGAGCTGCTTGCCTTTGACGCCGAAGTCATTTCTGAGATCGTCGGCGCGAATCCAGGTCGTCCACACGGCAAGTCGTTTAGATTCGCTATCGTGGCCTCTCTCGGCTACCTCAAGCATATGTCCGAGTGCGTCTCCGTGGTCGCTCACTCCCCAGAACTTCCGCCGGTCATGAAGCAGGTAACTAAGATTGCTCTTCTTGCCTGAGCCTGGGGGGTAGTCGAGAAGTTCCTGCGCGGCCTTCCGATTGGTGCTGGCAGCTTCTGCAAGCCCGGCTAGTGGGTCAGCGCTGGTAATCTTGTCGCCCGGAGGATAGGCCCCTGGCTGATTCAGAATATTGGGCATTCCTAGCTGCCTCTGAGGAAATGGCCCACTGAAGAAGACCGAAGAGGGAGTAACGCCTCCCGCGTAGATCTTCTTCATTTGCTCTCGGTCCCAGGCGATCATATTGCCGCCGACATCGGTGAGGAAATCTTTGCCGAACGGCACGTCTTTTATACCACCGGGTGTGTTCGTGTGGGAAGCGTGCAGGATCTGACCCAGTCCCCAGTAGCCGTAATAGTCTGCGCCGCCCGAATCTCGATGAGGGGCACGGCCCTGTTGTTTCAATGCTTCGATAAATTCCGGGCCCACGTATGCCGGACTCTTGGTGTCCGTAGCAGTGGCAAGCGACGAGTTTAAGAACTTCAGGAGGATCGAGTTATCCTTGATCGTGTGCTTTGCCAAATCGCTCGGATTGTGGCCATACTTGAGGAGGCCGCGAAGTCTTCGGGCCATTGATGCGGGTAGCTCTACCAGCCCTTTAGGCGTCAAGGCTTTCATCAAAGCTGCAGCGAAGTAAGGATTGTTCACCTTATCGGCGTAGTTCGCCAGGAGTTCCTTGAGGGCTTTTTGATCACCTTTGGCCGCCTGTTTGGCGAGTCCGGCTGCTGCGGTGCCCTCTCTTGTCTTGACAGCGGCATCACCGAAATGTGATTCATCTATTGGTACGTAACCACCAGACAGCAGGGCGGAGTCGCCGGTGCCCCGCGCCCATTGAAGGGCGGCTTGATACCGTTGCTGGAGTTCGGGCCCTTTGTTCTTGGCCCACTGCGCTATTGCGAGGACTCTCATGGCTGGAGCAGTACTGACGCCGAGTTGGTCGAGTTCGCTCCAGAGCGCATGGGATAATTGTTCGAGTTGACCTCCAGAATTCGAGACCTGCCGGGCTAGAGATCCAAAGCTGCCCAGTTGAACCCCGGTGAAATTGGGATTGCTCAGCGGCTGACTCGACGGGCTCATCGGCTATGCACCTCGAGATGCGGCCCGGTTGACGGCCTGTTGGGCCAGCTCTACAGCGTCCCGAAGGGCCTTCTGCAGATCGCCTTGATGACCTTGGAGGTCGCCGTCGAATGCTCTGGCGGTCGGTCCAACCCAGGCCTTGCCGGCCATCAGCTGGCATGGTGACTGGAGAGCGCCGTAGCTCGCGTCCGAAAGCTGCTGGACTCGAGCAGCCGCTTGCTTGAGACGCACGAGATCACCGTCAGCCATGTTTTCCCCTTCTTTGGCCCCGTTTCAACGGACCAGAATGCCACGTGGAGACGGTCCATGTCATCAGTCTGGTCGCCCTCAGGTGCGTTTGCCGGCCTGGTAGAGGCGGTGACTCAATGATATTGAGATGCAGGTTGACCGCAATTGTTACTGCCAGACCGCGGCCTGAACAGGGCCGGCATTGCCGAGGATCACGTGCAGCCCCCGACCTGTAGGGCCGCCAGGAAGATTGTCGCGCGGCAGTCTAAGTCCGAAGAGGTCCCCGTCATCTGAGGATCGCAGCGCCAGAAGCATTCCGGATCTTGAGCGGAGGGTATCGGCGATGAACCCGTGGTACGAGCGGGCAAGATAGTCCGTCGTTCCTGCGATGACGAGCCCCTGCTCCTCGTCTCGGGCGGAGAGAACCATCCGTGCGAGCGCAGAGCCAATGGGTGTATCGGTCAGAAGCTCTGCATCGTCGACGACGACGACATGCCTCGGATGCTCCGTTGTCATGCCGTCGAGGTCGTATTCGCCGGCAGCCGAATCGAGCTGGCCGAGGACACCCGGATGAC
>DASQPY010000464.1:0-2686 GCA_035643735.1 Actinoallomurus sp.
CTCCCGGCGTACCGCGGCGACATGGTCAACGGCTTCGGCTTCACCGCCGAGGAGCGCACGCCGGACCCAGGACGCCTGCTGCGGGCGTATCACGCCGCCGCTGTGACGTTGAACCTCTGCCGGGCCTTCACCCAGGGCGGCTACGCCGACCTGCGCCAGGTCCACGCCTGGAACCAGGACTTCGTCGCGGGCAGCCCGGCCGGGCGCCGCTACGAGCGGCTCGCGGGCGAGATCGACCGGGCGCTGGCGTTCATGAACGCCGCGGGCGCCGACCCCGAGGAGTTCCACCGGGTCGAGCTGTACTCCAGCCACGAGGCGCTGCTGCTCGACTACGAGCGCGCCCTGACCCGCATCGACTCGCGTTCGGGCCTGCCGTACGACGTCTCGGCGCACTTCCTGTGGATCGGCGAGCGCACCCGCCAGCTCGACGGCGCGCACGTGGAGTTCATGCGGCACATCCGCAACCCGATCGGGGTCAAGCTCGGCCCGACGACGACCGCCGAGGACGCACTGGCCCTCATCGACGCGCTCGACCCGCAGCGCGAGCCGGGCCGCCTCACGTTCGTCATCCGGATGGGCGCCGGTCGCGTACGCGACAACCTGCCCCCGCTCGTGGAGAAGGTCACCGCGAGCGGCGCGCAGGTCGCATGGATCTGTGACCCGATGCACGGCAACACGTTCGAGGCGGAGAGCGGCTACAAGACCCGCCGGTTCGATGACGTGGTCGACGAGGTGGCCGGCTTCTTCGACGTGCACCGCGCCCTCGGCACGCATCCGGGCGGGGTCCATCTGGAGTTCACCGGCGACGACGTCACCGAGTGCGTCGGCGGCGGCCACGAGATCGTCGAGGACGACCTGCACCAGCGCTACGAGACCGCCTGCGACCCGCGCCTCAACCGCGGACAGGCGCTCGACCTGGCGTTCATGGTGGCGGAGATGTACCGCACGACCAAGTAGGAGCCCGCGGGCTCCTGGGCCTGTCTCGTCCGTAGCGAGGTGTCGTCTGGGCGCCGCGCAGTAGGACGGCGGGGCTTCGGGACAGGCCCCAAGGCCTCGGGACGCCCCTCCCGGTCCCGAGGCCCCAGCGTCTGTCAGACGACGCGTACGGCGCCGGCGAAGGGCCGGGTCGCCAGCTCGGCGACGCGTACCCGGTCCCCGGTGTGCGGCGCGTGCACGAACTTGCCGTCGCCGAGGTACATCCCCATGTGGTGGATGTCGGAGTAGAAGAAGACCAGGTCACCCGGCTGTAGCTGGCTACGGGAGACGTGGACCCCGGCGTTCCACTGGTCGCCGCCGTAGTGCGGCAGGTTCACGCCGACCTGGCGGTACGCCCACATGGTCAGGCCGGAGCAGTCGAAGCCCCCGTCCGGTGTGGCGCCGCCCCAGACGTACGGGACGCCGAGTTGCGACAGCGCCGCGCGTACGGCGCCGATCGCCTTGGTGGAACCCCCGGGGATCGCGGGGACGCTCTCGCCCCGCCCCGCGCGCTCGACGGCGTCTTTGAGCAGCGGTTTGCGTACCTTGTCGAGGGTCTTCTGGATGATCGACTTCTTCTGCTTGAGCTGCGTCTTGAGCTCCGCCGCCTGCGTGGCGTGGTCCTGGGCGTTCTGCCAGGCGCGTTCGGCGGTCTGGATCGCCTGGGTCAGCTGCCGGACCTGCGTGTCGTCCTGCTGGGTGAAGTAGTGCAAGGTCGCCGCCTGGTCGAGCAGCGCCTGCGGGTCCGGCGCGGAGAACAGCGCCGGCGCCTCGTCCGTACCGCCATGCATGTAGCGCAGCGCCGCGAGCCGTCCGACGTGCTGCTGGATGCTCTTCAGCGCCTTGGTCTCGCGCGTGGAGGTGGCCTTGGCGATCTCTGCGGCGCGCTGCGCCTGCTGGAGTCGTACCCGCAGCCCGTCGTACTGCTCGGTGAGCTGCTCGAGCTGCGTGTTGAGCTGTTCGGCCTGCTGCCGTAGAGCGTCGATACCGGGAGCCGGCTTGGCGCCGGCGTGCTTCGCCGGAAGGGCGCTCAGTCCGGCGGCGAGAAGAATGCCGGCGACGACGGTCTTGCCTGTGCGGTGCTGCCTATGATGCGCTTTCGCGGATCGCGAAGGCTCCATTCAGGTGCTCCTCTTTCTCCTGGGCCGCCTACCGGGTTAGCTGACGGGTTCGGGCAAGGAGAAGCCCTACCGGTTACGGATTCACCCCGGGACCGGGAGCGGTGGGAGAGCCCCTGAAGCTCCGCGAATGGGTCCCCGGTTCATCGGCGCGCTGGCTGCGCGGCGAAAGATTCGGCGGTCCGGCCTGTTACCGGCCGGTGACACCGCTGGACATTAACGGACCGTGACGGGATGGCCAACCAGAACATGCGGAGATGGCCTCCCGTCTTTGAGGATGGTCACTGTGGGTGATGCCGCGCTGGTCCTTTACGCCTAGTGACCTGCCGTGTCCGGGGTGAGATGGGTGCATCTGGCGTTGTTTCGTCTTTGCGAGAGCGCTGTCATCGCTGTGCGGCGGTGTTCAGGCAGGAGGCTGCCAGTCGCCTGCCGGGCCTCCCTGGCGATCGGCGCGGGCGGCGCATGACGAAGCGCGGGAGGCCGGCGCCTCCCGTCGGAAAAGTGACCTGAAGCCCTCCTCGTTACGGCGAGGAGGGCCTGCTCGGCTCAGACGTTGAGGGTCTCAGCGGAACCGGGCTGGGACACCGCGGAGT
>DASQPY010000465.1:0-2855 GCA_035643735.1 Actinoallomurus sp.
GCGGAACCGGCCGAACCCGTGGCGCAGGCCGTTCCAGGCGCGTTCGTCGGTCATGGCGTCCAGCAGCGCGATCTCCGGAGCGGTGTCCGTGTCCGCTGCGGACCCGGGCACCGGCACGATGTGCGGGATGCCCGCCTCGGCCGCGGCCCGCTCGAGCTCTCCGACGTACTCGTCGACGGGGACGCCGGGCTCGGCCGCCTCTAGGACGAGAAGGGGGAACGGCTGGCTGCCGAGCCGCCAGGGGCGGGCCTGGGTGCGAGCGTCGAAGAGCCCGAGCAACTGGCGGCCCGCGGGCGTGCTGAGCACACGCCGGTCCTGTGAACCCGGATGAGCCTGTACGGGCATGCCTCACCCCCGGTGCTGGGATCCCCCTGAGCGCAAACTATTGGACGAATCGTCCGAATCCACGCCGTGGGCGGATCCGTCCGGACCGGAACCCTCAATCCGGTCGGAGGTGGGTTCGCCAGGTCACCGCAAGGCGCCGCACAACGGGACGGAACACCCCTAGGCGGGCCACTCCGGGGCGCGTTTCTCGAGGAAGGCCGCCATGCCCTCCTGCGCCTCGGCCGTCTGGCTGGCGGCGGCCATCACCTCGATCGCGTACGTGTAGGCGTCGGCCTCGGGGTGGCCGAGCTGCGCGTACATGGCCTGCTTGCCGAGGGCCTTGCTGCGCCGGCTGCCCCGCGTCGCGCGCTCCAGCAGCTCGCGGGTGGCCTTCTCCAGCTCCTCGGGCGGCACGGCCTGGTTGATCAAACCCCAGTCGAGCGCGGTACCGGCGTCGATGACGTCCCCGGTCAGCGCCATCTCCATCGCCCGTTTGCGCCCGACGTTGCGGGCGATCGGGACCATCGGCGTGTGGCAGAACCAGCCGCCCTTGCCGCCGGGCGCGGCGAAACCGGCGCTCCACGCCGCCACGGCCAGGTCGCAGGTGGCCACGAGCTGGCAGCCGGCCGCGGTCGCCAGTCCGTGCACCCGGGCGATGACCACCTGGGGTACGGACTGGATCGCCTCCATCAGTTCCCGGCAGGCGAGCAGCAGCTCGCGCGCCGCCGCGAGGTCCGCGCCGGCCAGATCGGCGAAGTCGTGCCCGGCGGAGAAGACCGGGCCGTTGCCCGCGAGCACGATCCCGGTGGCATCGGTCCCGCCGACCTGGCGGAACGCCTCGGTCAGCGCGCGCATGTGCGACAGTGACAGCGCGTTGCGGCGCTTGGGCCGGTTCATCGTGATGACGGCGAACGGGCCGTCCTTTTCGACCAGTACCTCGTCAGAGCTCATGTCCGCACGGTACGTCCCCGATCGGCCGGATCGCCATGCCCGTTCGGCCTCTCCTCGGGCAGGGCGCCGAATCCCGACAGGATCGACTCCAGGACGGGCAGGCCGCGGCCGACCCTCTTCGCCCGGATTGCCAGGTCCCAGAGCGGCTCGAACTTCTTCCAGCCGCCCGCGTACGCCGCGTGGCGCGCCTTGCCGCGCAGTGTCGGCTGGGTACGGGCGCCGCGCAGGATCGAGCCCCACCGGTAGAAGTCGCGGTACGCACGCCAGTACCCCTCCTCCAGCTGGCGCGCGGTCAGCCGGGCGGGCTCGAAGACGACCTGGCGTGTGTCGTAGCGGTCCCAGTCGTGGTGGAGGATGCGTCCCGCCTCGCTCATCCGCTCGTAGAGGCGGGTGCCGGGATAGGGAGTGAGGATGTGGAAGGTCGCCGTCTCCATGCCCTCGCCGACCGCCCACTCGACCGTACGGTCGAAGACGCTCGCGTCGTCCTCGTCCATGCCGAACACGAAGCTGCCGTTGACCATGACGCCGAGGTCGTGCAGCCGGCGGATCACCGCTGCGTAGTCGCGGTCGATGTTCTGCCATTTGCGCTGGTCGGTGAGGTCGCCGGCGTTCACGGTCTCGAAGCCGACGAAGAGGCTGCGCAGGCCCGCGTCGACCGCCTTCTCCAGCAGGCCGGGGCGGAGCACCGTCTGCACCGTGCCGGCCGCCTGCCACAGCCGTCCCATCCCGCGCATCCCGTCGAAGAGCGCGGTGGCGAAGCGGGCGTTGCCGAGCAGGTGGTCGTCCAGGAAGTACAGGTGACGGCCCGGCAGCCGGTCGATCTCGGCCAGGGCCGCGTCCACGGTCTGGGTGTAGAAGGACTTGCCGCCCTCGAAGAACGCCTCCTTGTAACAGAAGTCGCACACGTGCGGGCAGCCGCGGGAGACCACGATGGAGTTCGGGACCAGGTAGAGGTGGCGCGCGATCAGGTCGCGGCGGATCGGCGGGAGCCCGGCCAGGCTCCGTTCCCCGCCGTCGTACCGGGCCCGGGGGCATCCCCTCCGCAGCTCGCTGAGGAAGACCGGCCAGGTGCCCTCTCCGGGACCGCAGAAGATCGTGTCCGCGTGCTCGGCGGCCTCCTCCGGCAACGACGTCACGTGCAGCCCGCCCAGACACACGTACACCCCTCTGGCGCGGTAGAGGTCGGCGAGCTCGTACGCGCGCCGCGCCGAGGTGATGTAGACCTGGATGACCGCGAGGTCCGGCTCGTCGGAGGTGTCGACCTCCTGGACGTGCTCGTCGGTGATCGTCACGTCGTGGCCGGGGTCGAGGTAGCCGGCCAGGGTGGCGAGCCCGAGCGGCGGGAACAACGAGTACTTGATCGGGCGGAAGAACGGCGAGGTCGCCTCGGTCAGGGCGGGCAGGATCATCTTCACGCGCACGGCTGCTCCCATGGGGGTCGGTGTCCGTCCTCTAGATGGGACGGACCCGCGGGGGAGTCCGGTGGCGCGGGCCCTGTGGGGGTGTTGTGGAGATCCTGTGTGATCAGCCCGGGATGAGGACCCGGATCCGGCATCCCGGCCCCTCGTCGGCCACCTCGA
>DASQPY010000466.1:0-6820 GCA_035643735.1 Actinoallomurus sp.
CCTAATCCTCAATTCGCTGGGAGTACCGGCGGGACTGGCCGGCCGAACGTGGCTGCGACGAAGTGACGCGCAATGGTGACATCGGCGAGACTTGCTCCCGGTTGGATCTGCCCCTGTGTCCGAAATTCCCGTATCACCCCCGCATCGTCGGGAGAGTGATCGCCCACATCGTCCGTTGGTTCTGATCATCTTGCTGGCAGTGTCAGGCGTCCTGAGCATCGTCGGGGGCGGCGTGGCGATCGGCGCGGATCTGACGCGCAAGCCCACCGCGAACGAGGTCACCGCGGCCGGGCACAAGGAGATCGCCTCGCGCTGGCGTGCGCTCAAGGCCGGTGAGATCTTTCCCGCCCGGGCGGATGAGACCTGGTCCTACAGCTCAGTCCAAGAGTCCGCCACCACCACACCTACCTGGAGCGCCCTTCGCGTCGGGATCGCACCGGGAGTGTCCTGCGCCGAGGGCTTCGACCGCCCACTCGCCGATGTCCTCGTCAAACACGGCTGCCGAACCGTGCTGCGCGCCACGTACGTCGACGCCAGCGGAACTCTGGTGACCACGCTCGGCGTCGCGGTGATGCCCGACGCCAAGCGGGCCGGCGACGCTGAGACGGATTTCAGCTCCTCGCTGGGGGTGCACGGGGTGAAGGAACGGTACGGAGTACGCGCGGTGTCCTTCCCGGGCACGGCCGCCGCGGGCTTCGGCGATTCCCTGAGACAGGACTTCTCCTACGAGGAGAACCACACCCCGTACCTGTTCTTTCGTTCCAGCGGCTGGATCACCGGCCGTGCCACCCCCGTCACGACGGTGGTGGTGAACACGTTCGCGTTCGCCAGGGTCGCGTTGGACAAGGTGGTACTGCGCCTCGCCGACACGGTGGAGCCGTGTGAAAGACGAGGTGTGGAATGTTGATCCGCCGCTCCGCCGGACTACTGGCCACCGCCTTGCTCATCGGCCTGACCCCACCACTGACGGGTGAGTCGCGAGCCGGCACCTCCGATTGGCTACTGCGGTTCACCGGCGATTTCATAGCGGCCCAGCGCGTCAGCCAGGGCAAGTCCGTGAAGATCGCCTTGCTGGCTGACGGCGTGGCCCCCGGGGTGAAGACGTTGAGAGGCAGGCTCGAGAAGGAGAAAGACCTCGTAGGGACGCCGCGACCCAAACGGGTGGTCGGCACTCTGATGGCTTCCCTCATCGCCGGCGGTGCCCCGACGGCCGGTTCCTTCGCGGGCGTTCTAGGACTCGCGCCCAAGGCGACCATCCTGTCGGTACGGGTCTACGCCGAGGCCAATGAGCCCGGCGGCCGTACATGGCGGGACTCCGCCGATTGGGGTCAGAACCTCGCCAAAGGAATCCGTTACGCCGTCGATCACGGCGCCGATGTCATCGCGGTCAACGCCTACGCCACCGGGAGTGAGACGAGCGAGCTCAGTACCGCGATCGCCTACGCACAGACCAAGAAAGCCGTCGTAGTCGCCACCACCGGCATTCAGCAGCCCGATAATCCCGTCTACCCGGTATCAGCGCCCGGCGTGATCGGGGTCGGCACCGTCACGCAGAAGGGCCTGCGTGACAAGAAAACGACGTCGAGGAGCAGCGACACGCTCGTCTCCGCGCCCGATTCCACGACGCTCTCCATCGGTCCGGACAACCGGCTCTGGACGCTCGGGGGCGAGCCTCTGGCGCTGGCCTTCACGACCGCGGCGGTGGCGCTGGTCAGGTCCGAATATCCGAGGCTCACGCCGGCGCAGGTCGGCCAGGCCCTGTCCGCCTCGGCGCGGCGTCCCAAGGGGAAGGGCCGCTACGACACCGAGCTGGGTTTCGGCTACCTCAACGCCGTCGGCGCGCTGGAGGAAGCGCGCAAGCTCGCCCCGCAGGACGCCCCTGCCATGACCGCGAAGTCGTCCGTGCCGGACAGCGCCCGGCTCGGCGGGGAGAAGCCGGGCACCATCAGAGCGGCGCCGTACGATCCCCTCTGGATCGGTGGGTTCGGCGGGCTGGCGTTCGCGGGGCTGGTCGCGCTCGGGTTCGCCGCCTGGCTCGCGCTGCGCAAGCGCTCGGCCCCGCTCCCGGCTCCGGCACTGCCCTCAGAGCCGGCGGATACGACCGGAACATGACGATCTCGCCCGTGCACGCGACCCAGTGACCACAGGGCACCGCTCACCGGCGGCCGAGCCACGTAGGGTCCCCGACCAGGCGATCTTCACGGCGTCGAGGAGGGAAAGCCGACCCGGAGGATCGCCGCGGCGACGGCCGCCGCCGAGACGATGGCGGCCGCCACGATGAGGGCACCCTGGTAGCCGTGGCGCAGCAGAGGAGTGACGATCAGCGGCCCGATGATCTGGCCGGCGGAGTACCCGGCGGTCAGCAGCGCGACGGAGCGCGGGAACCGCAGGTCGGCGCCCGCGCCGAGCGCGATGGTGCTGACCCCGACGAATGTGGCACCGAACAGGACCGCCGAGACCAGCGCCGCTGCCATGCCGCCCACCAGGGCGGGCGCGGCGATGCCGGCCGCCTGGACGATGAGTGCGGTGAACAGGAGACCAGGCCGGGACCAGCGCCGATGTAGCCATGCCCACAGCGCGGAGGAGGGTATGGCCGCCAGGCCGGCCAGGACCCAGGCCACGCTCCCGATCCAGGCAGGGGCACGCTGCTCGATCGCGGCGACCAGGAAGGTGCCCGCGATGATGTAGCCGACGCCTTCCAGCGTGTAGGAGACGAACAGGGCGGCGAACCAGCGATGAAGACTCCGCCCGTACGCCTGCTCTCGTCCGGTGGACACGGAGCTCACCGGCCGGGGGGCCGATTCCGGCCTGAGATTCCACGAGGGGGCTGAGAGCAGGATGGCCAGCCCGGCGGCGACCCACCACGCGACGCGCCAGTCCGCGACCGAGCGCAGAACCAGCACCAGCGACCCGGACAGGGCGATGCCGGCCCCGACGCCGCCGAACGCCCAGCCCGGCAGGTGGACCGGGTGGCCACGTAGATGGTCGAGCAACGAGCTCACGGTGATGACGAAGATCAACGCGCTGGTCACGCCCGCCGACAGCCGAAGCCCCAGCCACAACGCGGTCGCGTGCGTCAAGGGCATCGCGGCAAGGGTCACGCTGAGGAGCAGCAGGGAGCAGCGCAGCACCGTCGAGGAGCGCACCAGCCGCGGGAGAAGGATGCCCCCGAGGGCGCCGGCCAGGTAACCGACGTAATTGGCGGTGGCCAAGCTCGCACCGGTCCCGGGCGACAAGCCGGCCTGGGCGTTCATTAGGGGAAGGATCGGGGTGTAGACGAACCGGCCGACGCCCATGCCCGCCGCGAGCGCTGCGGCACTCCGCACGATGTGGACCCGGGCTGAGCGGGCCGTACCGGTGTGTGCGACGTCGCGCTCTTGCAGCGATGCTGAGCACATGGGAGCTCCTCATGGGATGCGGAGGGGAGACGGATGTGCCTCCCGTCGCAGCCGGAGGTGCTGCGGCGGGAGGCCATTGGGGGACGGCTCCCCGCTCGGCCGTGGGGCGCGGACGGCGGAGGGAGCCCATGGGGGATGAGGTGGTCAGGCAGCATCGTCCGTCACGCCTCGACCGGCGGAGACGTAACAGCGCGCCCGGCCACGATCTCCCGTCCGCCTGAACGGCGCCGGCGAAGGCGGAGGCATGCTGTCGCCTTTCCCACGCCCCAACAATGCAAGATTCACCAGGGGCGATGCCAGGACCGGATTCCTTCCTGCTGAGAGGCACAGCCTCTCAGCGACGTAGCATGGCGAAGGTGGAGCTCCGTCAGCTGCGGTACTTCGTCGCGGTCGCCGAAGAGCTCAACTTCGGCCGCGCCGCCGAGCGGCTGCTGATCGCCGGTCCCTCCCTGTCCCAGCAGATCAAGGCGCTCGAACGTGACCTCGGCGTACGGCTGTTCGACCGCGACCGCCGCTCCGTCGGCCTGACCCCGGCCGGAGCCGCCCTGCTCCCGTACGCCCGCGCCGTGCTGGAACAGGCCGATGACCTGCGGAGCCGCGCGGCGCGGATGTCCGGTTCCGAGCCGGTTCGGCTCGGGTACGTCAACTGGCTCCCCGTGGATCTGGCCTCCCGCGTCTCCGCGGTGGCTCAACTGCACGTCGACCCTTGGGTCGCTCCTTCCCACACGCAGGCGGCCCGGGTCTCCGCCGGCAGCCTGGACCTCGCGGTGTGCTGGGTACGTACGGACGACCTCGAGCAGCGCTCGCTGAAGGCCCGGCTCCTCGGTGCCGACCGGCTCTACGCGGTCGCGACCGTCGCCGGCACCGGCGACGTCCGCGTCCGGGACACCGCCGTCCTGGTCGCCGATGACACCTCTCCCTGGCTGTCGTGGAACATCTACGCCGAACGCCTCGCCCGTGACACGGGCGCTCATGCCGTGCACATCTCCGACTCCGGCATCACCGGAGCCGCCTTCTTCGACCACGTACGCGGCAGCCCGCGCCCGATCATCAACTCGCCCAAGAGCCAGCTCGCCCCGCTACCACCCGACCTGGTCAAACGCCCGCTGATCGCACCCAAGGTCTACTGGACCTGGTCCCTCGTCTGGCGGCGCGACGAGTCCCGATCCGCCGTACTGGCCACCGTCGACACACTCACCGACGGCGTCGGCGACCTAGGAATCCACGGCCCGGGCGCCTGGCTACCCGAAGACGATCCTCACCGGCGATAGGCCCTTCAGGGCTGTTCGCATCAGGCTCGACCCGTCGCGGCGCGATCTAACCCTCAAAAACATCTTGACGGGTTAGATCGATCGATGCTTGAGTCTAACCATCAAAAGGAGTTGAGGAGGTTAGCACTAATCCGGTTTCCCCTGGACACGACTCCAACAAGGACCGAGATCGCGAGCGAAGGAGACGACGATGGGTCTGTCATGGCAGCAAGGACCATTGGGCACCAAACCGGTGGGGCGGTTCCTGGTGGCGGATCCGCTACCAGAGCGGCTGCTGTTCGCCGAGCCGCTCCGCCGGCGGATGCGCGTGCGGTTCGGCGGGCAGTGGGTGGTCGACAGCGAGGACGCCGTCCTGCTCCACGAGCCTGGCCGCTACCCGGTCGCATACTTTCCCGTGGCCGACATCCGTGAGGGCGTTCTCGTACCGGAGCCGCGCACGACGACGCATCGCGACCTCGGGCCGACGGCGTGGTTCAGCGTCCACGCCGGTGACACGCAGGCGCCGCGGGCCGCATGGCAGTACACCGACCTCCCGGAACACGCGGGCATCCTGCGTGACCGGATCGCCTTCGCCTGGCGGTCGATGGAGTCGTTCTATGAAGGAAGACGAGCGCATCGTGGGTCACGCGGCCGACCCGTACCACCGCAACGACATCCGGCAGACCTCACGCCACCTGGTCGTACGGGACGGGGACCGGATCATCGCCGAGACACGCCGTCCGCTCGCGCTCTACGAGTCGGGCTTCGCGCCCCGCTGGTACGTCCCCCGAGACGACGTCGACGAGTCGGCGCTGGCGCCGGCCGAGGGCCAGACGTTCTGCCCGTACAAAGGCCTGGCCAGCTACTACGACATCGGGCAGCGCAAGCGGGCGGCATGGTCCTACCTCGAAGCATGGCCCGAGGTGGCCAGAGTGTCGGGGTTCGTGTCCTTCGAGCCCGACATCGTCGACGTCGACCTCGACGGCAAAAAGATGGCCCTCGAACCAGGCCAGACCGTCATGCCGCACGGTATCGACCGCGGGCTCGACCCCGATGAGCCGGCGCGGCACGGCGGCACAGCCGATCACTGAGCCGGGCCCAGATGACCGGTGGATCGCCCCGCGTCGCCCCTGATGTGCCTCAATTCGTCCACCCGAGAGATCGGAGCCAGTCATGACCACCCGAACGAGTCCCTTCCCGATCGACCTCGATACGCCCATCGCGGTGACGCCGCCGCTCGGCCCGGTGCCGGCCATCTACGTCCCACTGCGGTCCACCCGGCAGCACACGTCGCCGTCCGTACGACGCTCGGTCACGCACATGATCAAGCGCATGGCCGCCCGAGCCGACGCCGGTGCCTGATGGACTACCGCATCGAGGTCATCACCCTGCCCGTCAGCGACGTCGACCGGGCAAAGCGGTTCTACACCGAACGAGCTGGTTTCACGCTTGACGTCGACTACCACCCGAACAGCGAATTCCGCGTTGTCCAGATAACGCCGCCAGGGTCGTCCTGTTCGGTGCAGTTCGGCATCGGGCTCACCGCCGCGACGCCAGGATCGGCGCGCAGCATCTACCTCGTGGTGAAAGACATCGAGGCCGCACGCCGCGAACTGACCGCACGCGGGGTCGCGGTCAGCCCCCTCCGGCACAAGACCTCCACCGACGACTGGCAGGGGGACTACGCGTCCGGAGTCGATCCCCGGCGGCGGGATTACGCCAGCTTCATCGACTTCGCCGACTCAGAGGGCAATACCTGGATCGTCCAAGAGCGCGGCTTCACCGGCCCCTAGCCCGCCCGGCTCACCAGGTCTTGCCGGCCTGTTCCCGGATCGTGCGGTTGATCCGGTTGAAGAAGTTGGTCAGTGCGATGTCCAGGATGATCGCGGACAGCTGTTTCTCGTCGAAGTGGGCGGCGGCGGCGTCCCAGATCTCGTCGGTCACGCCCGGCGCCCCGTCCTGGATCCGGGTGGCGGCCTCGGTGAGCGCGAGCGCCGCCCGCTCCTCCTCGGTGAAGAAGGGCGTCTCACGCCACGTGACCACGTTGTGCAGCCGTTCCTCGGTCTCTCCGCGCTTCTTCGCCGACTCGACTCCGGTGAATACGCACGGGCTACAGCCGTTGATCTGGCTGGCACGCAGGTGGACCAGCACGAGCGGGTCGACGCCACCGGC
>DASQPY010000467.1:0-4859 GCA_035643735.1 Actinoallomurus sp.
CGCGTCGCAATGGCGCAGCGTGTGCCGCACCCCAAGGCGCCCACCGTCGACCACGTCCTACCCCTGGCCTGCGGTGGTGAGGACGTGGTGGCCAACGTGCAGCTTGCTCACTTCGTCTGCAACTCACGCAAGCGCGACCGCGGAACTCAGCAACTCGCTCTCTGTTGACTACAGAGGGTGAGGGGGCCCGGTCTGTACGGGAATGTCCGGTTTGCCTGACCCTCGCTCGCAGGCGGGTACCTCTCCCTCCTCTCGGTTGCCCTGGAGGTCGTTCATGGCCGCTCGGCGTGACATTCTCGAAACTCTGCGTGACGAAATCCGCTCTCGCCTCGAAGGTCGGGGCGGCTGCGACAACGAGGACCACCACGGCGTCACCGATCGCGAGCTGCCGGGCCTGGCCCGTGAGCTGCGGCTTCTGCTCTCCGAGCTGGACGGGCTGCCCTCGGAGAAGAAGGACGCCCCGGCGGACGAGATCGCCGAGCGGCGCGAGGAGCGGCGGCGTAAGGCGGCGGGCGAGTGACCGTCATCGACCTGGCGCCGACCGTCGACCAGCCCCGGGTCTCGCACGTGCCGGCATATTCAACGTCGGCCGGCGACGAGGCCATCGACCTCGCCGCGTCGGCCGGCCTGCACCTAGATCCGTGGCAGCAGTTCGTGCTCCGCAACGCGCTGGGCGAGCGCGAGGACGGCCGCTGGACGTCTTTCGAGGTCGGACTGGTGGTAGCCCGTCAGCAGGGCAAGGGATCGGTGCTGGAGGCCCGCGAGCTGGCCGGGTTGGTGCTGTTCGGCGAGAAGCAGCTGGTGCACACCGCGCACGAGCTGAAGACCTCGATGAAGCACTTCAAGCGGCTGATCCGGCTGCTCGACGGGTCGGACGACCTGCGGAAACGCGTTAAGAAGGTGATCAACTCCAACGGCAAAGAGGGCCTGGAGATGGTCAACGGGGCGGTGCTGGAATGCCTGGCCCGGACCAAGGGTGCCGGCCGCGGCTACACCGGCGACCTGGTCGTGTTCGACGAGGCGTACGCGCTGACCGACGAGCAGATGGAAGCCACCGTGCCGACCATGATGGCCGTCGACAACGCCCAGATGTGGTACACGTCGTCGCCGCCGCTGGATGCCGAGTCGGGCCGGATCCTGATGGGCGTCCGGGCCCGCGCTGAGGCGGGCGACGATGACAGTCTCGCCTGGTTCGACTACGGCCTGGCCGGCGACCTCGACCACCTGGAGCAGGTGGACATCGACGACCGGACGAACTGGCGTGCGGCGTTGCCGTCGATGCGGTCCGGCCGGGTCCGCGAAGACCGGGTCGTGCGCATGCGTAAGGCGATTCCGACCGACAGGGGCTTCGCTCGCGAGGTGCTCGGCATCTGGCCGGCGACTCCGACGCAGGCCGGCTTCCGGGTCATCTCCGAGTGGTTCTGGATGGACCACAAGGACGCCACCTCCGAGATGATCGGCCGTCCGGCGCTGGGCGTGCAGGTGCCGCCGGACCGTTCGTACGCGGCGATCGTCGCCGCCGGGGCGCGGGCTGCCGGCGGCCGGATGGTCGAGGTGACCGGTGCGGGCGAGGTGGACGACTACCGGCCGGGGACCCGGTGGGTGGTGCCGAGGCTGCTGGAGCTGGAGAAGCACAAGCCGTCGGTTCTCGTGATCGACGACAAGGCGCTGGCGGACGAGGCCGAAGAGGCCGGCCTGGTCGTGCACCGGGCGAACGTGGCCGACGTGGTCACCGGCTGCCAGCTGTTCTTCGACGGCATCGCGGGCGCGGACGAGGCGGGCCGCGACGTGTGGCACCTCGGCCAGCAGCTCCTGACCGACTCGGTGGCCGGCGCGGACAAGCGCAAGGTCGGCAACTCCTGGGCGTGGGAGCGGCACGACGCGACGTCGGATTCGACGCTCGTGGCCGCCGCCTCCCTGGCCCTGTTCGGCCATAGCACCCCCCGCGTACACCGCCCTTCGTCCCGCGTGCCGATGGCCGCATTCGCCTAGGAGGATCTGCGGTGACCGTGATCGACGTGGTACCGGCCGACACGACCGTCCGGATCGCTGCCCAGGCCCGCCAGTGGCGGCCCGGCGCGGTGGCGGTGTCGGTCCTGCGCGGCCTGCTGTCGCTGGTCGCCTGGCTGCTGCTCGGCGCCGGCAAGGTGGCCTACTGGGTGTGCGCAGGCCTGTGGCTCACGATCACCTGGTCGGTGGCTGCGGTGAAGGTCGGCTGGGAAGACGCCCGCGGATCCCGTCGCGCTGAGGCCGGCTGATGGGCTCGGTGCTGGATCGCGTCGACGCGCGCCGGCGGGGCGTGACGGTCGAGCGTAAGCAGTTCAGCGAGCCGCCGTTCTGGCAGCTGAACGCGCTGCGGCATGCGCTGGTCGGTTCGTGGGCGCCCGACAAGGAGACCATCGACCACGACTTCGAGGGCTATGCGGCGGGTGCGGGCAAGGCGGCGGGCCCGGTGTTCGCCTGCCACTACGCGCGGCTGCGCGTGTTCGTCGACGGCCAGTTCCTGTGGCGCGACCGCGAGAAGGGCCAGCTCGGCGCGTTCTACGACTCCCCGGACCTGCAGGCGCTGCGCCGGCCGTGGCCGGGCAGCAAGCTGACGAACCTGCTCGCCTGGATGGAGGTCGACGCGACCTACGCCGGCAACAGCTACGTCACCTGGTGCGACGACTTCGGCCGGTACGGGGCCGCGGCGGCCGGCCCGACTCGGCGGCTGGCGAGGCTGCGGCCGGACTGGGTGACGCTGGTGCTGGGCTCGCACTCCGACGACCCGTACGCGCTCGACACCAAGGTGATCGGGGTGCTCTACGAGCCGACGTACGCGACCACGGTCACGGGCGCCACGGAGCTGCGCAAGCCGGTGCTGCTGCTGCCGTCCGAGGTGTGCCACTACGCGCCGGTGCCGGATCCGATCGCCCGCTTCCGCGGCATGTCCTGGCTGACGCCGGTGCTGCGGGAGATCTCCTCGGACCGGGCGGCCACCGAGCTGAAGGTCAAGCGGTTCCAGAACGGCGCCGCCCTGCAGACGGTCGTCTCGCTGGACAAGGACGTGACGCCGGAGAACTTCCAGCAGTTCGTGCAGCTGTTCCGGGAGGGCCACGAAGGCCCGGAGAACGCATACAAGACGCTGTTCATGGGTGGCGGCGCCGACGTCACCATCGTCGGCGCGGACATGAAGCAGCTGGAGTTCAAGGCCATTCAGGGCGCGGGCGAGACCCGCATCGCGGCGGCCGCCGGCGTGCATCCGGTCGTGGTGGGCCTGTCCGAGGGCCTGTCCGGGTCGAGCCTGAACGCCGGGAACTATTCGGCCGCCCGCCGCAACGTCGCCGACGGCACGCTGAACCACCTGTGGACCGAGGCGGGGAACTCCCTCGAGGTTCTCTTTCCGCGACCGAAGCCGACCGCCGAGTTGTGCATCGACAAGCGTGACGTGTCCTTCGTCCGGGAGGACCAGAAGGACATCGCCGAGATCAAGTTCAGGGACTCGCAGACGATCCGGAACTTCCTCGATGCCGGCTGGACTCCCGAGTCGGTGAAGGCCGCGGTCGCGGCCGATGACTGGTCGCTGCTCGAGCACAGCGGCTTGTTCTCGGTGCAGTTGCAGAAGCCGGGTTCCGGCACCCCCACCGACCCCAATGCGGGAGGCGACCAGTGATCACCAAGAAGGCGCTCGGCCGGGTCACGGTCAAGGATGCCGCCCAGGGCCTCGTCACCGCGGTGTTCTCCACGTTCAACGTGGTCGACGCCGACGGGGACGTCACCCTGCCCGGAGCGTTCGACGACGGCGCCGAGTGGATGATCTCCGCGTACGGCCACAAGTCGTGGGACGGCGCGCTGCCGGTCGGCAAGGGCGTCGTGCACGCCACCGACACCGAAGCCACGATGGAAGGCCAGTTCTTCCTGGACACGGTCGGCGGCCAGGAGACGTTCAAGGTCGTCAAGGCCATGGGCGATCTGCAGGAGTGGTCGTACTCCTGCCAGTCGGACAAGTTCTCGTACGGCGAGTTCGACGGCAAGCAGGTCCGCTTCCTCGAGCACATCGTGCCCGGCGGCGAGGTGTCGCCCGTCATCAAGGGCGCCGGCGTCGGCACTCGCACCCTGGCCGTGAAGAGCGGCCTCACATTCGCCGGCGAGGCGGAGGCGGTCCTGGCCGACCTCGAGAACCTCGCCGATCGCGCCGCGGACGTCATGGCGAAGCGGCAGAGCAAGGGCAAAGGACTCGGCGCCGAATCGTCGGCGCTGCTCACCAAGGTCGAGGCGCAGTGCAAGCGCCTCGGTGAGCTGCTGGCCGAGCCGGAGCCCGACACCGCCACTCCGCCAGACGTGCTGCAGACCGAGTGGCTGCGGCACGTCGCCCGAACCCGAGGAATCACGGTATGACCGACATGCTGGAGTTCCCGGCGCTCAAGGACGCGCTGGGCAAACTCGACGAGAAGAACAAGAAGCTGCACGGCATCTTCGGCGAGGCCGGTCCCGAGATGGACATGGCCAAGGTCAAGTCCCTCGACGGCGACTCCGCCGCCAAGGTCGAGGCGATCCGCGCGCTGAACAAGGAGATCGACGAGGCCGGCGAGAAGGTCGACGAGCTCAAGGGCGTCGCCCGGGCCGCTGCCCGCTCGAAGGAGTGGGAGGCCGCCCAGGAGAAGGGCGCCGAGGCTGGTTCGACCAAGGGCGGCCACGCCGAGGCGAAGGCGCTGAAGGACTTCGGCGACCTGTTCGTCAAGTCGCTTGCGTTCAAGGGCCGCCAGGGGCAGAACGGCCCGGAGGCGCGCCTGGACATGGAACTCAAGGCGCTGTTCGACACCACCGCGGCCGGCACGCCGGAGACGGTCCGGGGTCCGCGGATCGTCGACTACGTCACC
>DASQPY010000468.1:0-5043 GCA_035643735.1 Actinoallomurus sp.
GTCGTCACCTCCCAGCGCACCGGCCAGCGCCGCATCTACGCGCTCCGGTCCGGGCCCCTGCGGGAGCTGGCGGCCGCGCTCAGCCGGCTCGCCGACACCGCGGACCAGGTCGGTGGCCCGCGCGAGACCTACGACCGCTACGGGCTCAGCATCCACGCAGAGCGGCTCGCCGCGCAGGAGCCGGGGTGGGCCGACGGCCGCTCGTTCAGGTTCCTCCGGTCACTGGCGGGGCGCCCCGAGGTGGTCTGGCGCCACCTGACCGAGGCCTCCCTGCTCGCCCGATGGTGGACGCCCGACGACCTCCGAGTCTCCGAGCTCGTATTCGAGGCGCGACCGGGTGGGCGGATCGTCCTGGAGTACCGCGATGCCGAGGACGCCGACGGCTCCGACCTGGTCGCCGGGCGCGCGGAAGGAGTCGTCGACGAGGTGCGCCCCGGTGAGCGCATCGCCTACCGGAGCTCCCCTCTGCTTCCCGACGGCGGTCTCGCGTTCACCACCCACGTCGACCTCGGCCTGCGGCCCACCGCTACCGGCACGGACCTCGACGTCCACTGGCGGATCACCGACAGCACTGTCGACTCCACGGACTTCATCGCAGGCATCGAGCTCGGCTTCGGCCAGAGCCTCGACAAGCTCGCGGCGATCCTCGCCGCGCACCCGCACGACACCGACGACACCGAGCACGACACCGACACAAGGAGCACGAAGTGACAGAGCAGACCGGCAGTCGCAGAGTCGTCACCAACATGAGCCTCTCCCTCGACGGCCACTACGTCGGGCCGGGTGACCCGGAGGACATGGGCTGGGTGATGCCGTACGCCGTCACCGACGTCGCCCGCGACCATCTGACCAGGCTCTGGGAGCCGGCGACGACGGCGCTGCTCGGGCGGGTCAACGCTGAGGGGTTCCTCGGCTTCTGGCCCACCGTCATCGGGATGGAGGGTGCCGACCCGCGCGACGAGGGCTTCGCGAAGTGGCTCGTCGACACCGACAAGGTGGTTCTCTCCTCCACCCTCGGCGAGGCGCCGTGGGAGCGGACGACGATCGTCGACAAGCCGGCCGCCGAGGTGGTCGCGGACCTCAAGGCGATTGAGGGCGGCGACATTCTCGTGCTCTCCAGTGCGAGCGTCATCAAGGCGCTGCTGGCGGCCGACAAGGTCGACCGGCTGGCGCTCACGATCTTTCCGGTCTTCCTCGGCGGCGGGCCGCGCCTCTTCGACGACGGCCTGCCCGCGGGACAGTGGGCGCTCTACAGCCAGGCCGCGGGCGAGCACGGCACGTTGGCTCTCGTCTACGACCGCGTCCGCTGAGCCGGCCGATCAGCGCGCCGCTCGCGCTACCCGCCATCAACGGCGCCGCTCGCGCTGCGCTGGAACTGCCACGCCGCTCACCGCTGCGCTGGAGCTCCCGCGTCACTCCCGCTGCGCGACGACCGGTGCCTCGCGGCATGGGTGGTGGCGGCATGGCACCGGTGTCCGGCGCCCGGCGGCTTCCGCGGACGGTTCACGAGGTAGACAGGTGGCTTCCGGAGTCCAGGCCGCTGCCGGTGTTGTAAGTGGGGCTACTTCGGCAAGCCGTGGCCCCGTAGAAGTGCGCGGCACTCCGGCTCCTGCGGAGGCGGTGGATCGGTACGCCCCGAGCCCGGCCGAGCCACCGGCTCGACCCCCGGAGACCATGACCCTCTGACCCGAGCGGGCCCTCCTCCGAAGAGAAGGGCCCGATCAGGTTCAGACGTTGAGGGATTCGGCAGAGCTCGGCTGGGACAGCGCCGTGTGGAGGGTGTCCCAGAACGCCAGCTCGACGTCCTCCTCCAGCTCGGTGATCTTGCCCCAGAACTCCTTGTCCTCGGCCAGTGCGGCGGCCTCCGCCGACAGGATCGGCATGACCGTCGTGCCGGCGTCGGCGGCGTCCAGGTCGGCCACGCTGACCTCGGCGGGCAGCTCCACGGGCGTGCGGTGGTGCTTGCCGCGCTTGCGGACGCGTACGTTCGGCGCCGGCATGGGGACGCGGACCTTGGACTTGCTCAGCGCCAGGGCCACCGTGCCGAACACCACGACGGCCAGCAACCCCGTGAGGGCGGCCTGCTGGTCCGGCAGCGGCGGCGCGGAGTCGTGCTGCGCGCTCGTCTGCGTCTCGGACTGCGGCGTGCTCGGCTGCTGGGTGAGAGCCTCGGGCGACGGGGGCGGCGCGGAGTGCTTGGGCACGTACTTCTGGTCGGCCGGTGCCGCCTTGACCTTCACCTTCGAGGGGTAGCCGTAACCCACGACCTGGCTGACGTCGCGCGTGGCGCGGCCGAGGTGGTCGTTGTGGTTGGCCTCGATGGTGTGCAGCGTACGGCCGTGCACGGACTCGACGATGCCCACGTGCTCGATGTCGCCGATGCTCTTCCCGCCGTTCCACGAGAAGAAGACGATGGCGCCCGGCTCGGGGTGGTGACCCCAGGCGTGGTGCTTCTTGAAGAAGTTCGCGTGCTGGGGCGTCGAGGCGAACTCGCCCGCATAGTCCTGGACACCGGCCTTGTCGGCCGCCCAGGCGAGGAACATGTCACACCAGGGAGCGGTCTTGAACGCGGCGTCCTTGTCGACATGCTTGCCGTACCAGTCGCCGTACTTCGTGTAGCCGCTGGACTTCTCGTTATAGCCGATCTGGTCCTTGGCGACATGCAGCAGTTTTTGACCTATTGGATCCATGTCTCCCCTTAGGCCGCCTACCGGGTTAGCTGACGGGTTCGGGCCAGGAGGAGCCCTACCGTACGCGTACGGATTCACCCCAAGGGACTTCGATGGGTCCCCGGTTCCCGCTGCACTGGGGGTCCAGCAGGATTCGGCGGTCGGTCTGTCACCTCCCGGGTGGAGGTAAGTCACAGCCCGATTACGGCGCAATGTATCGGAAGTTTCGCGAGAACGGCAACGCGTTCGGAGGGGAAAGTCTGGAGCGAGCTACTTACCCAGTGTAACCAAGCACGGTGACCGTCCGGCGAATAACAACTTAATAACCGCTCTCACCTGCGGAAACGCGATAACTCTCGGTGAAAAGGGGAGAGGGCTCCAGGCGCGCAGTGTAGCGTCGCAAGACTTCCAAGACGAGGTCCAAGCCGGGCTGGCTCGACCGGTATGGGGAGAGGTGTAGCGGTTCATCCGGTAGTCCGGGAAGCCGCCGGAGGCGCGCGACCCGGGTGGATAAATCACTACAAGACGCGACTGATCAATCACAGTTCGTCGAGGCCGGAGCAGACACGGTTCGCCCCGCGGATTTCACGGTCGACCACTGACAGGCGGGGCCGGCGGACATGGCACCCCGGCCCCGCTTCGTCAGCGCTGATCCATCTCCACTATGATCTTCCCCCGGGTGTGACCGGTGGCCGAGAGCCGCTGCGCCTCTCCGGCCTCGGCAAGCGGGAACGTCTTCGCGACCGGGACGGTCAGCCTCCCGTCGTCGACGAGGCTCGCCAGCGCGGACAGATCGGTGGCATCCGGTCGGACAAAGACATAACGGCCGCCGTGTTCGGTCACCGACGGATCGACGATCGACGCCCATCGCCCGGTCGGCGTCAGCAGACCCGGCGTGACCTCCAGCGCCTCGCCGCCGACGAGGTCGAGCGCCGCGGACACCCCGCCCGGCGAGATCCGGCGTACCCGGTCGGCGAGGCCGTCGCCGTACGGGATCGGCTCGGCGCCCAGCTTGCGTAGATAGTCGTGATTATCCGGGCTGGCGGTGCCGATGACCTGTGCGCCCTTGGCTACGGCGATCTGCACTGCGAACGAGCCGACGCCACCGCTCGCGGCGTGGATGAGCACCGTGTCGTCCTCGTTCACCCCGAGCGCCTTCGTCAGCGCCTGGTACGCGGTGAGCCCGGCGAGCGGCAGCCCCGCGGCCTCGGCCCAGGACAGCCGGCCCGGCTTGCGGCCGAGCGTGCGTACGGGCGCGGCCACCAGCTCGGCGTACGTGCCGCGGCCCACGTGGTCATCGCGGACGTAGCCGATGACCTCGTCGCCGGGGCAGAACTCGCTCACCGCCGGGCCGGCGCGTTCGACCACGCCCGCGAGATCCCAGCCCGGGATGACCGGGAAGTCGGTCTGGAAGAGCCCGTCCAGCTTGCCCTCCCGGATCTTCCAGTCCACCGGGTTCACCCCGGCCGCCTTGACGCGTACGAGGACGAAATCCGGACCGACCTTGGGCTCGGGTGCGTCATTAGTGAGTTTCAGCACGTCCGGGCCGCCGTATTGGTTCATCACGATGGCTTTCACACTTTGACCGTTACCCGCCGGAGACGGAAGTTCACCTGGTTCCGGGAGCGGCCTCAGCGCAACCGCGCGTACACGGACAGCCCGAAAAGGATCATCATGACCGGGCCCAGGACCGTGAGGGAGGCGAGCAGCGCGCGCCGGCCGAACCGGTGTCCGGAGGGGATCTGTTCGGCCGGACGGCCCGCGACCGGCCAGGGCTCGCAAAGTTCGTCCGCCGTCGGGCGGTCGTCGAAGGCCGGGTCCACCCCGCCGCCCAGCGGCAGCCCCGCGGCCCAGCCGAACAGCTCCGCCAGGGCTGAGGGCGGGCTGTCCAGCCCGGACGCGAAGTAGCGGACCTCGCCCGCGGTGCGTTCGAGCGTACGTATGGTGTTCCCGAGGCCGAGTCCTTCGAGCCACCCGCGCGCGTCGCCGTCGAGCCCGCGACCGGCCGAGGTCTGGCGCAGCACGTCGGCCTTGGTGACCACGACGGCGATGCGCCGCTGCCGCCCCTGGTCGTCACGGGACCGCAGCTCCGCGAGCAGGCGTTGCAGCGTGTCGGCCGGATCCTCGTCCGAGGTCGCGATCGCCTCCTCGACGAGCCGCCGTTCGTCGGTGGAGAGGGCGAGGCGCAGCTCGGGCAGGGCGAACGGGTCGATGACGAACAGCAGCGCCTCACCGTGGTCGAGATAGCGCAGCCGCTCGACGTGTGTGGCGCCCGTGTGCAGCTCGCCGGCCGGATCGAACAGGTACAGGATCCTGTGGGCGGCGGGCAGCGTCAGGTCGAGCATGGTGGCCACGGGCAGCTCCGGGCCGGTCT
>DASQPY010000469.1:0-3884 GCA_035643735.1 Actinoallomurus sp.
TGTCGCTGCCGTGGCTGCGTGGGCCCAAGGCCCAGAGGCTCCTCGATGAGGTACTGCCGGCCGACGGCCCGACCTATCCCCGGACGTTCGACCTGCTGATCCTCGACGAGGCGCACCACGTGGCGCCGGCCGCGCCCAAACAGGTGTACGCCATCGACTCCCAGCAGACGAAACTGATCCGGAGGCTCGCCCCGCACTTCACCCACCGGCTGTTCCTGTCGGCGACCCCGCACAACGGCTACCAGGCGTCCTTCACCGCTCTGCTGGAGATCCTCGACGACCAGCGGTTCGCCCGCGGCGTCGACCCCGACCAGAGCGCGGTCAAGGACGTCGTCGTACGACGGCTGAAACGCCACATCGTCGACGCCGACGGCGGCCCGCGGTTCCGGCAGCGGGATGCCGGCGAGATCCCGGTCGTCTATCCCGAGGACGAACGCCGGATCCACGGCCTGCTGAAGGACTTCGCCGACGCCCGGCGTAAGCGCCTCCGCCAGGCCAAGGGCCGCAAGGCGGCCGACCTTGTCACCCTCCTGCTGAAGAAGCGCCTGTTCTCCAGCCCGTACGCCTTCGGGCAGACGATCGGCGTCTACGCCGAGACGCTGATGTCCAAGGCGAAGACCCTGCCTCCCGAAGACGAATGGCTCGAAGACTTCTTCGAGGAGACCGCGACGCTCGACGACGAGGCTCTGGAGGAGGCCGAGCAGGACGCGCTGGCCCGTACGAAACCGCTGGTCGAAGGTGAGAGCGACGAGCTGACACTGCTGCGGCGGATGAAGGACTGGGCCGACGCGCACGAGGCTCAGCCGGACGCCAAGGCCAGAGAGCTCATCACCTACCTGCGTGAGGTCTGCGTCCCGGACGGGGACTGGACCGACGAACGCGTCATCGTCTTCACCGAGTACCGCGACACCAAGAACTGGCTGCGCGAGCTGCTGCGCAGCGAGGGGATGGGCGCCGATCGGGTGGCCGAACTTGACGGTGGCATGACCGCAGAGGCCCGCGAACAGCTCCGGCTCGCCTTCCAGAAGGACCCGAGCGAGCACCCGGTACGGATTCTGCTCGCCACCGACGCGGCCAGCGAGGGCATCGACCTGCAGGACCACTGCCACCGCCTGGTCAACTACGACATCCCGTTCAACCCCAACAAGCTCGAACAGCGCATCGGCCGCATCGACCGGTACGGCCAGCGGGAGACGCCGCAGATCCGGCATTTCGTGGGCACCGGCTGGGACCACGCCGTCGACTCCTACGAAGCGGACCTGGAGTTTCTCTCCCGGGTGGCCAAGAAGGTCGCCCGGATGGAAGAGGACCTCGGCTCGGTCAACGCGGTCCTGTCCGACGCCGTACAGCGCCGGCTGACCGGGGACATCGACGACTTCGACGTCGAGAACGCGGGCCGCGGCAAGACCAAGGGCGCCAACGTTCCCGCCGAGACCAACGTCGGTGAGCAGGTACGGAAACTGCGCGCCAGCCTCGACGAGACCGTCGCCGAGCTGCGCATCACCCCGGCGGGGGTGAAACGAGTGGTGGACACCGCCCTGGTCCTGGCCCGTCAGCAGCCCCTGAGGAAGGCCGCCGAACCCGGCCCGGGCCTGTACGACGTGCCGACGCTGACCGGTTCCTGGGAACGCGCGTCCGCCGGCCTCTGGGAGAAACTCCCCGCCCCCGGTCAGGAGCCGAAGCAGCGGCCGGTGACGTTCGACCAGCAGGCCGCGAAGGGCCGCGACGACGTGGTGCTGGCCCACCTCGGCCACCCGCTGGTCGCCATGTCCACCCGGCTGCTGCGCGCCGCCGTCTCGGGCGACGAGATCGGCCTGCACCGGGGGACCGCCGTCGTCAGCGACGACCCAGAACTGGAGACCGTGCTCGTCGGCGCGTACTCCCGGTTCGTGCTCGTCGGCGCCGACGGCGTACGGCTGCACGAGGAGGTACTGCACGCCGGTGGGTGGGCCCCCCAGAACGGCCGGTTCCGCAGGTGGGAGAACGTGAACCGGCTCGGCGACCTGCTGGACCGGGCGCTCACCACGGCCAAGGAGGCCACCCCCCGCGTACAGGCGAAGATGGCCGAGCGGTGGGAGAGCGCCCGGGTCCTCGACGGCCTCAGCTCCGCGATCCAGTGGCGTACGACCACGCGCCGCGAGTCGCTCGAACGCACGCTCGCCCAGCGGCGGGACGCCGAGCAGAGCCGGATCAGCGCCAATCTCGAGCAGTTCGCCGCGACCCTGCGTGCACAGCTCGACAAGGGCGATGAGCAGGACGCGCTGTTCGCCGCCGTCGAAGCGCAGAGCAAGGACGAGATCGCCCAGTACCACCGGGACCGCAGGTCCTGGGAGGAACGCCTACGGCGGCTCGAAGGCGAACGGGACCGGGAGCTGGAACAGGTGGCCGCCCGGTACGCCGATCCGCAGCCGCACTCCTTCCCCGTCGCAGTGATCTTCGTCGTACCGCAGCGAGAGGCGCTCTGAGAATGGCCCGCTTCCCCCATCACCGCGACAGCTTCGACCACAACAACTGGCTCAGCCTGATCCAGGTCTCCGGCCCCTTCCTCTCCCTCCCGGTGCTGCGCAAGACCTGGCCGGCGCTGGACCCGCTCGACAAGCAGACCCGCGAATGCCTCCGATTGGCGCACGGCACCGGCCGGGAGTGGATCGACTACGTGCTGGCCGAGCTGCTCGGCTGGGACGACGCTCTTGTCAGCTCCGGCCTGGACGAGCTGAGCATGGAGGTGGCCGAGCACGACACCACCGTCACGCCCTCCTTCGTCCTGCTCGAACCGGGCGCCGACCTCAAGCCCGACGCCGTACGGGTGCTGGGCCTGGTCTGCGAAGACTCGCCGGTCAAGCGGGTCGCCGGCGAGGACTGGGCGGCAACATCGGTGGACCGGCTCGCCCAGCTCTGCCGCCACCACGACGTGCCGCTCGGCCTCGCCACCGACGGCCGCTGGTGGGCGCTGGTGTGGGCGCCGCGCGGAGGTGTCACCACCACCGCGGTGTTCGACTCGGTCGACTGGGCGACCGCCGCCGAGCGCGATGTCGTACGGGCCTTCGTCTCGATCCTGGGCCGATCGCGGTTCTTCGCCGTACCCGACGCGGAGACGCTGCCGGCGCTCCTGCACGCCAGCCTGGACAACCAGGAGGACATCACCGAGGCCCTCGGCGTCCAGGTCCGCCAGGCCGTCGAACTCCTGGTCGCCGCGATCGGCCGCGCCCACGCCCACGACGTGAAGACCGGCGGTGCCGGCATCGGCGACGTGTCCGCGCACGAGGTCTACCGGGGCGCGGTCGCGGTCATGATGCGCATCGTCTTCCTGCTGTTCGCCGAGGAACGCGGCCTGCTGCCGGCCGACAAGGAGCTGTACCGCACGTCGTACTCGGTCGGCCTGCTTTGCGCCGAGCTGGAGGCCCGCGCCCTGGAAGGCTCCGAGGAGGACCTGGAGCACACCATCGGTGCCTGGCACCGGCTGCTCGCGGTGTTCAACGCGGTGTACTTCGGCGTCGACCATCCCGATCTGACGATGCACGCTCAGGACGGCTCGATCTTCGACCCGTACATGTTCGACTGGCTGCCCCTCACCATCGACGACCGCACGGTCCTGCACATGCTGCGCGCCGTGCAGTACGTCCAGATCGGCACCGGCAAGAACCGCGAACGCCGCAAGCTGTCCTTCCGCACTCTAGACGTCGAGCAGATCGGATATGTGTACGAGGGCCTGCTGTCCTTCGAGGGCTTCTACGCCACCGAACCCGTCGTCGGCCTCATCGGCAAGGAGGGGTACGAGGAGGAGGTGCCGCTGCGGGTGCTGACGGAGTTCGCCGCCGCGTCCGGCTCCGTGGAGGCCTTGGCCGCCAAGCTCGCTGCCGAATACAAGGACTCCAAGATCGGCT
>DASQPY010000470.1:0-5850 GCA_035643735.1 Actinoallomurus sp.
GATCCGTGTGTGTCACGGCAAGAACTTTGACGATCAGGTTGATTACTGTCAATAAGCGGACAAAACACGCGCCGGGCCTGCCCGAGGTCGGGCACCGGTTGCCAATGCGCGGGATGGCCTCCATTCTGAGGCGGTAGCACCGAATCGCCTCCGGAGGTGCCACGGTGGGTGAGGCTGCGGGCCCGACACTGATCGGCTCCGTACGGCGTGCGCTCCACCTGCTCGACGCGGTCTGTGCCAGTGAGCGGCCCGCGACGGCCAAGCAACTCGCCCACACGCTGAAGCTGCCGCTTCCCACCGTCTACCACCTGCTGCGCACGCTCGTGTACGAGGGCTACCTGCGCAAGCTCGACGACGGATACGTGCTCGGCGGCCGGGCCGACGGGCTGCGGCAGGGGAACGCCAAGCAGGCCACGGTCGGGCGTGCGCGGCCCGTGCTGGCGAATCTGCGGGACGAGATGCGCGCGGCCGCCTACCTCTCCTCCTACGAGGACGGGGAGATCGTCCTCGTCGACGTCGCCGACGGGCCCGGCATGAAGTGCGCCGACCTGTGGGTCGGGATGCGCGACGCCGCCCACGCGACCGCGTTCGGCAAGTGCATCCTGTCCTGCCTGGACAAACCCGGAAGGGACGACTACCTCGCGCGGCACGAGCTCGCCGACCTGACGCCGCGTACGGTCACCGACCGCCGGATGCTGGAACGCACGCTCGACGCGCGGCCCGCGTACGCCGTCGACCGGGAGGAATACCTCCTCGGTACGGCGTGCGTGGCGGCGCCGGTGCGGGCACCCGGCTTCCTCGGGGCGATCGCCATCTCGGTGCCGGCCCGGAGGTTCGCCTCGTCCGTGGCCGACGCGGACCGGCTCGGCCGGGTCGCCCGCCGCATCGCCCGCGCCGTCTCCATCTGAGTATCACCATCTGAAATCCGGGGCGTTGCCGTCACCCGCCGGGTAACGCACAGTGGCCCCGAGACGCCAGGGAGGTTCCATGGAATCGCAGCTCACGCTGGATCTCTACCGGACGATGGTGCTGATCCGCACATTCGAGGAGGCCGTGCTCCGCGAGTACCACGCGGACAAGAAGCCGGCATTCGACATCGGCGCCGGAGCGATCCCCGGAGAGATGCATCTGGCTGCCGGCCAGGAACCCGTGGCCGCGGGCGTGTGCGCGCACCTCACCACCGACGACGCGGTCACCGCGACGCACCGGCCGCACCACTTCGCCATCGCCCACGGCGTGGATCTGCGCCGGATGGCGGCGGAGATCTTCGGGCGCGTCGACGGGCTCGGAAAGGGCCGGGGCGGGCACATGCACCTGTTCGATCCGGCCACGCACTTCTCCTGCTCCGGCATCATCGCCGAGGGCTATCCGCCGGCGCTCGGGCAGGCGCTCGCCTTCCGCAAACGGGGCACCGACCGGATCGCGGTGGCCGTCACCGGCGAAGGCGCCGCGAACCAGGGCGCCTTCCACGAGTCGCTCAACCTCGCCGCGCTGTGGAAGCTGCCCGTCGTGTTCATCGTCGAGGACAACGACTGGGGCATCTCCGTCCCGCGTAGCGCCTCCACGTGCGTCACGTCGAACGCCGACCGTGCCGCCGGGTACGACATGCCGGGCGAACGGGTGGAGGACAACGCGGTCGAGGCGGTGTACGCGGCCGCCGGACGCGCGGTCGAACGCGCCCGCGCCGGAGACGGGCCGAGCCTCATCGAGGTGCACACGCTGCGGCTGTGGGGGCACTTCGAGGGCGACGCCCAGGGGTACCGGTCGGACCTGGAGGGCGTCCAGGGACGTGACCCCATCCCGACGTACGAGGCGGCGCTGCGCGCTCGTGGCGTGCTCGACGACGACGGCGTGAAAGACGCGGAGGAGACGGCCGGGCAACGCGTCGAGGACGCGATCGCCTTCGCCAAGCAGAGCGCGGAGCCGGACCCGGCATCGGCCCTCGACCACGTCTTCGCCTGAAGGGAGAGACCATGACGCTCACGGACGCGGCGACGCGACGCAGACTCAGCACCTCCAAGGCGATGGTCGAGGGGATCGCCCAGGAGATGGAGCGCGACCCGGACGTCTTCGTGCTCGGCGAGGACGTCGGCGCGTACGGCGGGATCTTCAGTTCCACGACCGGCCTGCTGGACCGGTTCGGCCCCGAACGCGTGCTGGACACGCCCATCTCCGAGACCGCGTTCATCGGGATGGCGATCGGCGCCGCGGTCGAGGGCATGCGGCCGATCGTCGAGCTGATGTTCGCCGACTTCTTCGGCGTCTGCATGGACCAGATCTACAACCACATGGCCAAGATCCATTTTGAGTCCGGCGGCAACGTCAAGGTGCCGATGGTGCTGACGACCGCCGTCGGCGGCGGCTACTCCGACGGGGCCCAGCACTCCCAGTGCCTCTGGGGCACCTTCGCCCACCTGCCCGGCATGAAGGTGGTCGTTCCCAGCACTCCGGCCGACGCCAAGGGGCTGATGATCTCCGCGATCCGCGACGACAACCCCGTGGTCTACATGTTCCACAAAGGGATCATGGGCCTGCCGTGGATGGCGAAGAACCCGCGGTCGGTGGAGCCGGTGCCCGAGGAGAGCTACGAGGTCCCCATCGGCAAGGCGAAGGTCGTACGGCCCGGTTCGGACGTGACGGTCGTGACGCTGTCCCTCTCTGTGCACCACGCACTCGACGTGGCCGACGAGATCGCCGGCGAAGGCGTCGACTGCGAGGTGATCGACCTGCGCAGCATCGTCCCGCTGGACACCGAGACGATCCTGGAGTCGGTCGGCCGTACGGGCCGGCTGGTCGTGGTCGATGAGGACTACCTGTCGTTCGGCGTGTCCGGCGAGGTCATCGCCCGCGTCGCCGAGGCGGACCCGGGGATGCTGCGGGCTCCCGCGGCGCGGGTCGCGGTCCCGGACGTGCCGATCCCGTACGCCCGGTCGCTGGAGTACACGGTCCTGCCGACCCGGGACCGGATCCGGCAGGCGATCCTGCGTACGGCGGCCAAATGACCGACGTCGTCTTCCCGCCGGTCTCCAAGGACGATGCCGAGGGCGTCCTCGCCACCTGGTTCGCCGGCGACGGCGAACAGGTGAGCGAGGGCGACCTCATCGCCGAGGTGGCGGTCGACAAGGTCGACATGGAGATCACCGCCCCGGCCTCCGGCGTCATCCACCTCCTCGCGGAGGAGGGCGACGTCAAGAAGCAGGGCGCGGTGATCGCCCGCATCGACTAGCCGGCCACACGGAGCAGGCGGCATGATCCGCCGCTACGTCTCTGGCGAAACCGCCATGCCGACGACCAGCGTCTACGCACCGTCGTCAAGAGGGCAAACGTTGCCTGATGCGGCAACTAGCGACCCTTCCGCACGAGGTCGGTGATGCGCTCGCCCTCACTGATCGTGAGCGGACCGGTCTCGTCCGTGGGGTCGCCGACCCCCAGCGCGGCCGCCAGCGTACGGCCGTGCAGGTCGAGGGCGGCCTCGGTGAGCGTGGTGAGATCGGCTACGGCGGCGCGGGCGCGGGCCCACCCGGTCAGGCCGATGCCCGACGCGACCAGCACGGCAGGCCACCACACCACGGTGAGCAGGAGATAGGGCGCGGCCCAGGTTCCGGTGGCGACCGCGGCGGCGAACGCCGAGTGCGCGGCGGTGAGTTCGGTGCGTGTTGGGTCGGGGAGGACCAGCCAGAGCCGGGACCAGCCGTAGGTCAGGTCGAGTCCGTAGCGGTGGTACGCGATCGACTCCACGGCGTGGATCCGGTCGCCCATCCAGGTCGGCCTGCCCGGTTCAGCCATGGCCAGCCGGGTGAGGCGGTGAGCCACGGTGTCGATCTCTTCCTGCTGCTCGCGGGTGCGTGTGCCAGGGCTCGCGCGTTCGAGCGCCAGGCGTTCCTCGACGAGCCGGTGCCACTGCGCACGCCGGCGCGCCGTCCGCGCCGCCGCGATCGGGCCGAGCGGGCGGGGCCACTGCCCCAGCCAGACGCGCCGGGTGACTCCGGCCAGCGCCTGCACGACGAAGCCCACACCGGCGGCGGCCGTCAGTACGGCTACGACGAGTAGTGCCTGTGCCCCGGTCGGCAGGTCCGTGACCGTGGCGGCGGCGTTCTCGGCCTGCCGGTTCAGCAGCGTGACGTTCCACGCGTCGGCATGGCCGAGGCTGACGGACAGCCACACCGCGCCGAGGAAGAACGCACCGGGCAGCACGAGCAGGCTGATCCACCGGTCGGCCAGCGTCTTGGCCAACTGCTGGAAGAACCCGCCCATTCGCGCTACCCCCGCTCCATGGGCCGGCCCATGACGGCGCAGCGCGGGATCGCCCCCGCCGGAGGTGGTACCGCCGTCCGGTCGCAGGCACCGTCCGGGCAGCGGAAGGTCTCCTGACGGGCGGTGCCTGGCCCGGCTCCCGGCAGCCCCGTCGCGAGCGTCCGCAGGGTGTCTCACGATCGGTGTTCAGCAACCGGCCCAGCAGCGCACTGGCACAGCTTGGTCATGGCCGATCGTTCGGCGTCCACCGGCTCCCCCTTCCGTCAGTCGGCCGGGCCACCCGGTTCCGTGACCCGGTCCTGCTGGGCTCCTGCATTGCGTTGTTCGAGGGTGAGTTCGACGCGCTGATCGGCGAGATCGGGCTCCACTCCACATCGTCGCCATGACACCTCACCGCCATCCGCACCGCGCCACCCGCCTGCACAACCTCGCCGAAGCCCACCGGGCGCGGTACGCGTTGACGGGACAAGGAGACGACGCCGACCAGGCGATCGGTATCGGGCAACAGGCCGTCGCCGCCATCCACGACGGCGACGCCAACACCGCGCTGATCCTGAACACCCTCAGTGCCACCCACCTCCTGCGGTTCCGGCGGGTCGGGCACCCGAACGACCTGGACCGGGCCATCCAGGTCGGGGAACAGACGGTTGTCGCGACCGGCGCCGACCTGAACATCGCGGTGTACCTGTCCAATCTCGTCGCGGGCTACCTGCTGCGGTTCGAGGAGACCGGTCACATCACGGACCTGGACCGCGCCATCGGCACAGGCGAGCGCGCGAGGGCCGCCACCCCCGCCCACTCCCCTCACCGGCCGACGATCCTGACCAACCTCGGCACCGCCTACTGGACACGGTTCACACGGGCGGGTCATCCGGCGGACCTTGACCGTGCCATCGAGATCGGGGGACAGGCCGTCACGGCCGACACCGGCGACCCGAACCGAGTGACCGTTCTGTCCAACCTCGCCGTCGCCTACCACCACCGCTTCGAGCGGACCGGGAGCCTGGCCGACCTGGACCGGGCCATCGAGCACCACGAACACGCGGTGGCCGCCACCCCGGACGACGCCCCCGATGGTGCGACCCGCCTGTCCAACCTCGGCATGGCGTACCAGGCGCGGTTCGAACGGCTGGCGGACGTGGCCGACCTGGTCCGGGCCATCGACCACCTTGGTCGTGCGGTCGCCGCGACGCCCCACGGTCACCGCCAGTTCGCGACGTTCCTGTCCAACCTCGGTATCGCATACCACGCGCGGTTCGAACGGCTGGGGGACGTGGCCGATCTGGACCGGGCCGTCGCCTCTTACGAACAGGCCGTATCCGCCACGCCGGCCGACCACCCCGAGCTCGCGCGGCGCCTGTCGAACGTCGGCGCCGCATACCACGTGCGGTTCCAACGGAACGGGAACCTCCTGGACGTGCACCGGGCCGTCGAGAGCCTCGAACGCGCGGTTGCCGCCACACCTGCCGATCACCCCTTCCGCGTGACCATCCTGTCCAACCTCGCGGCGGCCCTGCGGACGCGGTTCGAACGGCTGGGGGACGTGGCCGACCTGGACCGGGCCGTCGCCTGTGACGAACAGGCGGTGGCCCTCAC
>DASQPY010000471.1:0-5395 GCA_035643735.1 Actinoallomurus sp.
GGTTTTCGTGGTACGACCGCCCCTGACCTGGCCCGACGGGTCTAACGGACGACCGCGCCCTGTCGCTGACGATCGGCCATGACGGCCAGCACGTGCTCCACCAGCGTGATCAGCACCTGCTTGCCCGACTCGCGCTTTCGCACATCGCACAAGATGACCGGGATCTTCGGGTCGAGATCCAGCGCGGCCCGGATCTCCTCGCTGTCGTACCGCAGCGCACCGTCGAAGCAGTTGACCCCGATGATGAACGGAAGCCGGCGGCGCTCGAAGTAGTCGATCGAGGGGAAACTGTCGGCGAGACGCCGGGTGTCGGCCAGCACGACCGCGCCGAGCGCGCCGAGCGCGAGCTCGTCCCACATGAACCAGAAGCGGTCCTGACCAGGCGTTCCGAACAGGTACAGGACCAGCCCGTCGCGGATGGTGATACGGCCGAAGTCCATCGCCACGGTGGTCGTGGTCTTGCGCTCGACGCCGGAGACGTCGTCGATGCCGACGCTGCGATCGGTGAGCTGTTCCTCGGTCCGCAGAGGCCTGATCTCGCTGACCGCGCCGACCATGCTGGTCTTGCCCACACCGAATCCGCCCGCCACGAGGATCTTCACGGCGAGCGGCATGGCAGCGCCCCGCGAGGGGTCAGAGCGCTTGGAGTCCATTCAGCACTTCCTTCAAAAGCCGTTCATTGGGGAGACGATTGTCCGGCTCGGGCCGTCTGACGGCGATCAGCCCGTGTTCGAGTAGATCACTGAGGAGCACCCGGACAACGCCGAGGGGGAGCTTCATCTTCGCCGAGACCTCGGCCACCGACAGTGGCCGCACGCACATCTCGAGGATGGCCAGATGTTCCGGGCCGGCCCCTGCGGGTGCGAACGTCGAGGTGGCAGCCGTCGCGATGATCGCGATCAGCTCGAAACCCTCCCGGGACGCACGGGTGCGGCCCCTCGTCAGCGCGTAGGGCCGGACGACCGGTCCGGCCTCGTCGTCGAGCCATTCGCTCATTCAACCGCCCTGCCTGCAGGCCTTGCGCTGCCCCCTCCACTTGCTCATCCCGCGTCACGATTCCACGGCCGAGCGAGGGAGGGTGGACATGTGCTGGCCCACACGCTTGACCAGCATTGCCATCTCGTATGCGATCAGACCCACGTCGGCGTCGGCACCGGCGAGTACGGCGAGACACGCGCCGGACCCGGCGGCGGTGACGAACAGGAAGGCATGGTCCATCTCGACGATCGTCTGGCGTACGGCGCCGCCGCCGAACTGACGCCCTGCGCTGCGCGCGAGGCTCTGGAAACTGGCGGCGACCGCCGACAGGTGCTCGGCGTTCTCACGCGTGAGGCCGGCGGAAGCGCCGACCAGCAGCCCGTCACTGGACAACACGACCGCCTGGTGCACCTGGGCGACCTGGT
Organism: Actinoallomurus sp.; assembly: GCA_035643735.1. Classification (GTDB taxonomy): domain Bacteria; phylum Actinomycetota; class Actinomycetes; order Streptosporangiales; family Streptosporangiaceae; genus Actinoallomurus. Next base: position 1,404 of record DASQPY010000471.1, read on the forward strand.
TGACGAGATTGTCCAGGAGCCAGTTGAGTTCCCCCGCAGAACCCGCTGACATCAGATGTCCTCCTCTTTGTGGTCGGTGGCGGTCTCTCCCGAATCCGAGCGGCCGCGCAACCAACCCTTCTGGATGGAGCTCAGCATCGTGCGGAGCTCCTCGGGCGAACGCTCGCCGCTCGCGGTGTCACTGACCGGTTCGACTTCGTCGCGAAGCTGCGGCGCCAGGTTCGCCTGGCGCACACGCCGGGGCAGTGAGGGCTTGCCGTTGTCGTCTTCGGAGGCGCTCGCCGGGGCTTCCTCGCGCGCCGGTGGGGCCGGCGCGGCCGGGCCGCCTGGGGCGGAGTCGTCGACGGGCTCGAAGACGGAACGACGGTCGGAATGCGGGTCCGGGAGCGGTCCGGCCGCGGGCGCCTCGCTGCTGTGGCGCCGCGGCAGCGGCGGAAGCTCACCGGGCTTGTCCGCGGGCGGGATCGGCCACGGTCCGCTGTCCGGCCCGGTCGATCCGTACCCGCTGTCGCCGCCGAACTGGGCGGGACCCGTGTCCTGCCGGCCGGTCCCGAACGAGCCGGTGTCGTACGAGCCCGTGTCGTAGGAGGCCGTGTCGTACGAGCCCGTGTCATAGGAACCGGTGTCGAACGATCCGGTGTCGTAGGAGCTCCGCTCGTAGCCACCGTCGCGGGAACCGCCGCCGTGCAGGTCCGTCGCTCCCGTGTCGTACGGGTTCGGCGGGCCGGTCTCGTAGGAAGGCGGCCCCGAGTCGAACGAGGGCGCGGGGAAGGGACCGGTCTGGTGCAGTGCCGGCTGTGAGCCGGTGTCGTAGGAGCCCGTGTCGTACACGGGAGGAACGACGTCGTTGTGACGCTGGGGGAGCGGCGGACGTTCCCCGCCGCCGGGCGTCAGCGGAATCGACCCGGTGTCGCCGTTGCGGTTGCCATAAGCGGAGGGATGGGTGGAGGGCGGCCCGATGGCCCCGATGGGCACCAGGGCGTCCTCGCCGCGGCGGGTCACCGCGAGCCGGCCGGAGTCCAGCTCGCCCTGCTCGCCGCTGCGCACCACGATCGCGTCGGGCAGCAGGACGATCGCGGTCGTCCCGCCGTAGGGGGAGGTGCGGAGCGTGACCTGGATGGAATGCCGCTGGGCGAGCCGGCCGACCACGAACAGGCCGAGCTGCGCGCTGTTGGACAGGTCGAAGTCCGGCGGCCGGGCCAGCTTCTCGTTGGCCTGCGCCAGGGCCGCCGGGTCCATGCTCAGGCCGCGGTCCTCGACCTCCAGTGCGAAGCCGTGGGCGACGATCTGCCCGGCGACCTGCACGGTCGTGTCCGGCGGAGAGTAGAGCGTGGCGTTCTCGATCAGCTCGGCGAGCAGGTGGATGAGGTCGGCGACGGCCGTACCGGCGATGGCCACACGGGGCATCGTCGCCACGGTGACCCGCGCGTAGTCCTCGACCTCGGCCGCGGCGGCGCGGGCGACGTCGACCGCGGGGACCGGGTTACGCCAGCCTCGGCCGGGCGCCTGCCCGGACAGAATGATCAGGCCTTCCGCGTGACGGCGCATGCGGGTCGCGAGGTGGTCGAGGCGGAAGAGGTCGTCCAGCTCCTCCGGCTCGGAGATCCGGCGCTCCATGGTGTCGAGCAGGCTGAGCTGGCGGTGCAGCAGGGCCTGGTTACGACGGGCCAGGTTGAGGAAGACCTCGCTGATGCTGCGGCGCAGCGCCGACTCCTCGACCGCGCCCTGGATAGCGGTACGTCGCGCGGCGTTGAACGCCTGCCCGACCTGGTCGATCTCGCGGGTGCTGAACGACAGGGGCGGAGCCTCGGCCGCGACGTCGACCTCCTCGCCGCGGCGCAGCCGGCGGATGACTCCGGGCAGGCGCTCGTTGGCGAGGTCCAGCGCGGCGCGGCGCAGACCGGTCAGCTCGCGGATGACCGAGCGGCCGACCCACAGGGACAGGATCAGTGACGCGACGACCGCGACCAGACCGAGGGCGCCGGCCAGGATCACCCGCAGGATGATGCCGTTGGCGATCGGCTTGGCACGGTCGGACGCCGCGGAGGTCGAGGACAGCTCCAGGCCGCGGAACCGCGTGATCACCGACGACATGGTCGTCTTCCACTGCGCCTGCGTGTCGGGCGTGATCTGGTTGTCGGCCGGCGCCGCGTTGCCGCCCATGGCGTGGGGCTCGGACGCCATCGTCGGCATGTGGTCGGTGAAGCGGTTCTCCAGCGACTCCAGGCGGCTGTACTCCGGCGTGGAGATGATCCGCTGGTAGAACATGTGGTCGTCGGGGCGCAGGTCGGGCAGCAGGTCGGTGTAGAGGCTCCGCTGGGTGCCGACGAGCTTGGTGAACTGCACGTGCTCGGCGAAGCTGAGCCGGCCGGCCGCAAGGGCGCCGGACAGCAGGGCGTCCTCCTGCGAGAGCACCTCACGGGCGCGTGCCAGGTCGACCTGGGTGCCCGCGTCCTTGGTCACCTCGGGGTCGCTCAGGGTGGCCAGCGAGGCCTGCAACTGGTTCACCGTCGTGATGATGGCGGTGTAGCGCGTGAACGTCTGCGCGCGGTTCACACCGCCGGCGTCGACCGCCCGTCGCCGGGCCGCGAGGTTGTCCAGGTACTGCAGGATCTCCTTGGTCCACTCGCGCGCCTGGGGGCTGACGACCTTCTGGGTGTCCTTGTCGACCGCCAGCCGGCGGAACTGCTCGGCCTGCCGGTCGGTGACGAGGCGTCCCGACTCCATGGCGGCCCGGTCGCCGTCCGCCTTGCTGCCGAGGAAGACCAGTGACAGCCGGCGTTCCTGTTCGAGCGCGCTGCCGAGGGCACCGGAGGGATATCCGAGGTGATCTTGAATGGCGTTCACATGTCGCAGGTTCAGGCCGTCGCCGAGGGTGATGCTCGCCGCGAACGCCCACAACGTGCTCAGTGACACGAGAGGCACGATCAGCAGCAGGATGATCTTGAAGCGAACTGACCGGAATACGCGGCCGGCCGGGAAGCGTGACGGCCGCTTACTGACATCTGATCCCACTCGACGGTCCTTTGATTGCACCGCGACAGGCTCGACTTTCAGTTAGACGGAGGGGGACACCGATGGTACGGATGAGACACCCGAGCGAATGCGCAGGACTCTACTACGCACGGCTCTGACGCCTGACCATGTCCGTAAATATCGACCTAACGAGCGCTTGCCACCACGGCCGATATGGTCCGTCTGCAGGTCAGATAACGCCTGGTAGCGCACCCTGTTAGGGGGCTGAACCTCCGGCCTGGCCGAGACACAAATATCGGACGATCGATGACAAGGGCCCCACGGGCCCGCCCAGCACCTCTAGACTCCGCCATCGTGATCTATGACGACCAGCCCCCGGAGACGCTGCCCGTGCGCGGGCGCTCTTCGTTGCCCAGCGGGCGACACCGCCGGCCGGCGTCCGCCGATCTTCCGCCGGACGCTCCCGTCCTCGTACTGGCGGTCCCCGGTGAAAAGCCGGACGTCGCCGACGAGATCGCCTCACTCACCCGTGCGGCGCGTAGCGAAGGCGAACTCGACGTCCGGGTCGCCCCCCTTGGCGGCTCCGCGTTCGCCGACGTGCTGCGTGGACTGCCCGATGACCGCTCCGCCGTGGTGGTGCCGCTGATCACGGGTCCGAACCCGCGCGTGTACCACGTGATCCATTCCGGCCTGGACGAGGCAGGGGTGAAGGCCACGGTCACCGACCCGCTCGGCCCGCACCCCCTGCTCGCCGAGGCCCTGCACGTACGGCTCGCCGACGCCGGCCTGGCGCGCGCGGACCGGATCCGTCAGTTCAGCATCGGCGCGGCCGTGGACGGCGTGATCGTGGTCGCGGTCGGCGGAGTCGAGGCGGCCCGCGAGGCCGACATGACGGCCGTCCTGCTGGCCGCGCGGCTCGCCGTCCCGGTGGTCGCCGCCGCGGTCGACGGCCAGCCGACCGTGGCCGACGCCGTAGGGCGCCTGCGCGAGTCCGGCGCCCAGCGGCTAGCGGTGGC
>DASQPY010000472.1:0-2547 GCA_035643735.1 Actinoallomurus sp.
GCCCGGAACGTGTTCGACGGCCGGACGCAGCACGAAGTGCATCACCACCGGGGCGATCAGCTGCTGGATCAGCAGGACCAGGGGCTGGGCGCGAATGCGGCCGGCGGCCATCTCGTCGGCGAGCCATTGACCGAGTCCGGCACGCTTGCGGGGGGCGAAGTGCTGGAGCAGGCGCCGCAGGTCGGGATCGCCGGGGCGGGACAGCGCTTCAGCGAGCATCGCCGGCAGCACCCGGGGCTGTCGGATGACGGCTTCGGCCAGCTGCCGGTAGATCCGATTCACGGTCTCGCGCAGATCGGCGCGCGGGTCCGTGGGCACCTCCACGCTCAGGAGCGGGAGGTGGCGTTCGAAGATGGCGAGCAGGAGTTCGTCGCGGCCGCCGAAGGCGATGTACAGGCTCGGCACGGAGCATCCGGCCGCCGTGGCGATCGCTTCCAGGGTGAGTGCGGCCAGCCCGTGTTCGCCGATCAGGTGCGCGCCGGCCTCGATCGCGCGTTCGCGTACCGGGCGCTGTCCACCGGGGTCCACGCCGGTCGCACGTACGGCCGCGTCCAGGGCGGGGCGGGAACCGCCGATGCGGCGCAACAGGGTGCTTCGGGAGATGCCGGCCTCCTCGGCGATCGCCTGGACGGGAACGTCGGCGACGTTCTTGCTCAGCCGTTCTGCCGCGCGCAGGGCGGCCTCGACCAGGTCGACGGGGATGTCGCGGTCCGGCACCTTATTGCTCCCTGCGTTCGGTATCTTGATGGCGTGACATGCCATTAGTATCAGATTAAAGCGATATTTCAACTCTTTGTGAGAACCGCGTGGCCGGGGGCGGTCGTGAGCGGCGTCGTGCCGGTCGCGTTGGCATGGAAAACCGGCAGGAGGATCGCGTGAGCGAGATACGGATGAAGGTGAACGGCTCCACCACATCGCTGGAGGTGGAACCGTGGGTGAGCCTGCTCGACGCGCTTCGCGAACGGCTCGGGGTGGTCGGCCCGAAGAAGGGCTGCGACCAGGGAGCCTGCGGCGCGTGCACGGTGCTCGCCGACGGCGTGCGGATCAACGCCTGTCTCGCACTCGCCGTGCAGTACGACAGCAGGGAGATCACCACGATCGAGGGGGTGGAACACCCCTTGCAGGAGGCGTTCGTCCGTCACGACGGGTTCCAGTGCGGCTATTGCACTTCGGGCCAGATCTGCTCGGCGATCGGCATGCTCGACGAGCACGCCGCGGGCATGCCCAGCGCGGTCGGGGACCCGGGCGCGCTGAGCGAGGCCGAGGTGCGGGAGCGGATGAGCGGCAACCTGTGCCGCTGCGGCGCCTACAACGGCATCGTCGAGGCGATCATGGACGTGGCCGGGGAGGAGGCACGATGAGGCCGTTCGCCTATGTCAAACCGGCCGACGTCGAGACCGCTGTGCATGCGGCCGTGACCGAGCCGGGAGCGAAGTATCTCGGCGGTGGCACCAACCTCGTCGACCTGATGCGCGAGGGCATCGAAGGGCCCGACACCCTCGTCGACGTCACTGGGCTGCCCCTGGACGCGGTGGAGGAGCTGCCCGACGGCCGGCTGCGGGTCGGCGCCCTGGTGCGCAACAGCACCCTGGCCGCCGACCGCCGCGTCCGCACCCGTTATCCGGTGCTGTCCCAGGCGCTGCTGTCGGGTGCATCCGGCCAGCTGCGCAACATGGCCACCGTGGGCGGCAACCTGCTGCAGCGCACCCGCTGCCCGTACTTCTACGACCACGCCTCCGCCTGCAACAAGCGCGAGCGCGGCAGCGGCTGCGACGCGCTCGACGGGTTCAACCGCAACTGCGCGATCCTCGGCGTGGGCCAGAGCTGCATCGCCGCCCACCCGTCCGACATGTGCGTGGCGCTGGCCGCCCTCGACGCCGTCGTGGAGGTGCAAGGCGTGGGCGGCGCCCGTCGCGTCCCGCTGGCCGAGCTCCACCGCCTGCCCGGCGACACACCGGAGATCGAAAACACGCTGGAGGCAGGCGATCTGATCACCGCCGTCGAGCTGCCGCCCGCCACGGTCGCGGCGAACTCCCGCTACCGCAAGGTGCGCGACCGGGCTTCCTACGCGTTCGCGCTCGTCTCGGTGGCGGCGGCGCTGGAAGTGCACGACGGCGCGGTGACGGACGTCCGATTGGCGCTGGGCGGCGTCGCGCCGAAGCCGTGGCGCGCCCGCGAGGCGGAGCGTCTGCTGGTCGGTGGCCCGGCCGCCGAGGCGGCCTTCCGCCGGGCGGCCGAGGCCGAACTGGAGCCCGCGACCGGCCGGCCCGGCAACGCGTTCAAGACCGGACTCGCCGTCGCGACGATCACAGCCACGCTGCGCGAGCTGAACGAGGGGGCGGCCCGATGAGCATCAAGCACGACACCGAGCCGACGACCGGTGCGGGTACCGGCAAGTACGTCGGCCAGGGCATCGATCGGCGCGACGGCCCCGCCAAGACGACCGGCCAGGCCCGCTTCGCCGGTGAGGCCCCCTACCCGGACCTGGCCTATGCCGCGCTCGTGCACGCCACGATCGCACGGGGCCGCATCACCGCCCTCGGCACG
>DASQPY010000473.1:0-3194 GCA_035643735.1 Actinoallomurus sp.
TAGAGCTCGTAGTACAGGATGATCGTGACGAATACCGCCACGGCCAGATACCAGTAGCGAGCTCCCGTGTTGGGTTGGGGTAGCGGTCGAGGCCCCGGTGCCAGAGCCTGTCCAGTGCGAAACCTTGTGTGGGGGCGGCCGTCGGGTTCGAAGGAGCCATCGGTTTTTTTCCTTGAGGCGGACTGCCGGAGCGCCGGTGGACGCCCCGCCCCCGAGGCTGATATGCCGGATGACCTGTGCGTCATAGGTAAATAAGCGTTCATTCACACGTTGGAAATATTAGTACGCTCGACTTAAGTGACGTGTCAAGAGAGGGGCGCGGCGTGACCGAGGCGGGTCTGCCGATCGAGGGTTCCCCACTTCAGCAGCGCCTGGCCGCCGCGGCGGTGGAGTTGTTCTACCGGCAGGGCGCGCTCTCGACGTCGGTCCGGCAGATCACCGAGGCGTGCGGCCTCACTCCCGGCGCGCTGTACAACCACTTCGAGTCCAAGGAGCAGCTGCTCTACGTCGTGATCCGCGACATCCATCTGCGGCTGGAGAGCGTGCTGAGCGGGGCGCGGGCGGCCGTCGCGGGCGATCCGGTCGCGGAGTTGAGCGCGGTGGTGAAGGTCTACGTCGCGCGGCACTCCGACCACCAGCAGACCGCGCGGGTGGCCAACCGGGAGTTCACCCTGCTGACCGGGGAGCGCTACGACGAGATCGTCGCCATCCGGCGGCGCCTACGCGACGGCGTGGTCGACGTCCTGCTGGAGGGTCAGAAGAAGCAGGTGTTCGACCTGATCGGCGGCGACGGCCGGGCCGCGGCCGTGCTCACCGCCCTTCCCATCCTGGACATGTGCGTCCATATCAGCGAATGGTTTCATGAGCACCGGCCCCTCAGCCATGCCGACCTCGAGGCCCGCTACATCGGCCTCGCGCTGCGCATGGCCGGGGCACGGACCGAATGACACGACCTGGAGGTCGCCATGGCCGAACTGCTCCGTCCGTACGTCCAGGCGCGCCCGGACGAGGCCGCCGTGACCGACGAGCGCGGCAGCCTGACCTGGAGTGAGTTCAATGCCCGCGTCGACCGCCTCGCGGGTGCGTTGCGCGGCGCCGGCCTGGCCGAATCCGACACGATCGCGATCCACTCGGCGAACCGCCGGGAGTACTTCGAGCTGATGGCGGCGTCGACCCACGTCGGGCTGCGCTACGTCCTGGTCAACTGGCACTGGACGGCCGAGGAGCTGAAGTACGTCCTGGACGACTCCGGTGCGAAGGCGATCTTCTCGGAGGACCGGTTCGCCGGCGTGGCGGCCGAGGCGGCCACGGACACGCCGATCCGCGTCGGCATCGGCGAGGTCCCGGGCTTCACGCCGTACGAGGACTTCCTGGCCGGCGGACCGGACGGCGAGCCCGCGGACCAGGTCCTGGGGTCGTCGATGGTGTACACGTCAGGGACGACGGGGCGGCCCAAGGGGGTGCGCCGCAAGCTGACGGCGACCGGTTCGCCGGTCGCGACCATGAAGGGCATCGCCGAGGGCTTCGGGCAGATCCTGCGCATCCCCGAGGGCGGCCGGTCGCTGCTGGTGGGACCGGTGTATCACTCGGCGCAGTGGCTGTGGTCGTACGGCCTGCTGTGCGCGGGACGCCCGGTCGTCATGCGGTCGGCGTTCGACGCCGAGGAGACGCTCCGGCTGATCGAGGAATACCGGATCACGAACATCCACCTCGTGCCGACCCAGTTCGTCCGCCTCCTGCGGCTCGACGACGCGACCCGGCAGGCATACGACCTGTCGAGCCTGGTCGCCGTCTGGCACGGCGCGGCCCCGTGCCCGCCCGAGATCAAGCGGCAGATGATCGACTGGTTCGGGCCGGTCATCTACGAGTACTACGGCTCCACCGAGGCCTCGGTGAACACCGTGGTCTCCTCCGAGGAGTGGCTGAAGCGGCCCGGCACGGTCGGCCGCCCGCTGCCGATGGCCGAGGTGCACGTGCTGCGCGAGGACGGCTCGCCGGCCGGTCCGGACGAGCGCGGGCAGCTGTGGTTCCGCTACACCAACGGCGACGACGTCGAGTACTGGCGCGACCCGGAGAAGACCGCCGGCATGCACCGCGAGGACGGCCTGTTCACCACCGGGGACATCGGCTACCTCGACGCCGACGGTTACCTGTTCCTCGCCGACCGGGCCATCGACATGATCATCAGTGCCGGCGTGAACATCTATCCCGCCGAGATCGAGGGCGTGCTCATCACCCACCCCGCCGTCCGCGACGTCGCGGTCTTCGGCGTGCCGGACGCGGAGTACGGCGAGCAGGTCAAGGCCGCGGTCGAGCTCGAGGAGGGCAATGAGCCCTCGGACGCCCTGGCGGAGGACCTCATCGCCTTCTCCCGCCGGAAGCTGGCCGGTTACAAGGCACCCCGGTCGATCGACTTCGCGACCGCCCTGCCGCGCACGCCCACCGGCAAGCTCTACAAGCGCCTGCTCCGCGAGCCGTACTGGGCCGACAAGGACAAGACGATCTGATCGGCGGGGCCCCGTCACGTCACGGGGTGAAGGCCGCCCGCAGTCGTTGACCGAGCCACGAACGGGCCACGTTGGCATCGTCGACGATGCCGCCGAGCAGGACGAACGGGTGGACCTGCCCGTCGAAGCGACGCATGGTGACCTCGACGCCGGCCTGCTCCAGGCGCCTCGCGTAGGCCTCGCCCTCGTCGCGGAGGGGATCGCATTCGGCGGTCAGCACCGTGGCCGGCGGCAGCCCGGACAGGCCGCTGCCCACACCGCGCAAGCGCTGGCAGGCGACGGCCGCCAGGTTGCCGCCCGCGCTGTCCCCGGCGACCGCGACACGAGCCGGATCGACACCCAGGCCCGCGCCGTCCTCGCAAGGAGATGTCGCGATGGTGGGCTGAGCCGCCGTTCGGCTTTTGCCCGCGGATCAGACCGAGTAGCGTTCGGTTTCGTGCATCTGGGACAGATCGCGGCACTGACGCCGGACAAACCAGCAGTGATCATGGCCGGCTCCGGCGAGGTCATCACATTCGGCGAACTGGATGAGGAGTCGAATCGGCTCGCCCAGCTGCTGCGTGCCGAGGGGCTGCGCACCGGCGACCACGTGGCGTTCATGCTGGAGAACCACCGGTCGTTCCTGGCGATCGCCTGGGCGGCGCAGCGGTCGGGGCTCTACTACACCGCGATCAGCTCACGGCTGCA
>DASQPY010000474.1:0-6374 GCA_035643735.1 Actinoallomurus sp.
ACCTCAACCAGCAGATCATCTCTGGAGCGATCACGCCGCCCGAGAAGTGACGGCGAACAGTGCTCGGGCCCGGGAGGGCGGCCGCTTCGGTCTCCCTCCCGGGCTCACTGGCGTAGGAGCGGGGCATGTCCACCACTGAGCCGGCGGTCGAGCTGCACGGCATCACCAAACGTTTCCCCGGCGTAGTGGCCAACCACGACATCGAGATCGAGGTCGCGGCGGGCACGGTACACGCCATCGTCGGGGAGAACGGCGCGGGCAAGTCCACCCTGATGAAGATCCTCTACGGCATGCAACGGCCCGACGAGGGGACCATCAAGGTGGCGGGCGAAGAGGTCAGCCTGCACAGTCCGGCCGACGCCATCGCGCGTGGCATCGGCATGGTGCACCAGCATTTCATGCTCGCCGACAACCTCAGCGTCCTGGAGAACGTCGTACTCGGCGCCGAGAAACTGCACGGCATCGGCGGCAGGGCGCGGCGCCGGATCGAGGAGATCTCCCGCCAGTACGGGCTCGGTGTCGAGCCCGACCGGCTGGTGGAGCAGCTCGGCGTCGGCGCCCGGCAGCGTGTCGAGATCCTCAAGGTGCTCTACCGCGGCGCGAAGATCCTCATTCTTGACGAGCCCACCGCCGTGCTCGTACCCCATGAGGTCGAGGAGCTCTTCGGCAACCTGCGCGACCTCAAGCGCGAGGGCCTGACCGTCATCTTCATCTCGCACAAGCTGGACGAGGTGCTCTCGGTGGCGGACACGATCACGGTCATCAGGCGCGGCACCACGGTCGACACGGTGGCGCCGGGGCAGGTCACCGCCCGGCAGCTGGCCGAGCTGATGGTCGGCAGCGAGCTGCCCGTACCCGAGCTGCGCGAGTCCACCGTGACCGACGTGCCGGTGCTCACCCTGCGGGACGTCACCGTACGCGACGCTGGCGGTCGCCCGATCGTGGACGACGTCTCCCTGACGATCCACGAGGGCGAGATCCTCGGCATCGCCGGCGTCGAGGGCAACGGCCAGGCCGAGCTGGTCGAGGCGATCATGGGCATGCTGCCCGTCGACTCCGGCGTCATCTCCCTCGGTGAGGCCGACCTGACCGGCATGGCCACCCGGCGGCGCCGCGAGGCGGGCATCGGGTTCATCCCCGAGGACCGGCACCGGCACGGCCTGCTGCTGGAGTCCCCGCTGTGGGAGAACCGCATCCTCGGCCACCAGACCCGGACCCCGAACGTCAAACGGGGGCGGTGGGGCGCAGCCACGGGGGCGAGAGCAGGTTTTCTGATCGACCGCCAGGGCGCCCGGCGCGACACCGGGCGGATCGTGCGGGACTATGACGTACGTACCCCCGGCATCGACGTCACCGCGGCGTCGCTGTCCGGCGGCAACCAGCAGAAGCTGATCGTCGGCCGGGAGATGTCCGGGACGCCGAAGCTGCTCATCGCCGCCCACCCGACGCGCGGCGTCGACGTCGGCGCCCAGTCCGCGATCTGGGATCACCTGCGCCACGCGCGTGCCGACGGCCTCGCGGTCCTGCTCATCTCGGCGGACCTGGACGAACTGATCGGCATGTCGGACACGCTGCGGGTGATTCTGCGGGGCCGCCTCGTCGGCGAGGCCGATCCCGCCACCATCACACCGGACCAGCTCGGCTCCCTGATGACCGGCGCCGGAGAGGGGAGCGCCGCGTGATCTACCGGGTGCTCGCGAAGTCGTACACGCGGACCATCGTCGCGGCCCTCGTGGCGCTGGTCTTCTCCATCGCCATCACGTCGATCGTGCTGTCGGTGAGCGGGTTCAACCCGCCCTCGACGTTCCAGGCGATGTTCGAGTTCGGCAAGGAGCCGGACAGCATCGTCAACACGGTGAACCGTGCGGCGACGTACTACCTGTCCGCGCTCGCCGTGGCGGTCGGGTTCCGCATGAACCTGTTCAACATCGGCGTCGACGGCCAGTACCGCCTCGCGGCGATGCTCGCGGCCGCGGCGGGCGGCGCGTGGGCGCTGCCGGTCGTGCTGCACCAGGTCGTGATCGTCATCGTGGCGGTCGTCGTCGGTGGCCTCTGGGCCGCCATCGCGGCCGTGCTCAAGGTGACCCGCGGCGTCAGCGAGGTCATCTCGACGATCATGTTGAACTTCATCGCCTCCGGCGTCATCGCCTTCCTGCTGAACCCGAGCCGTCTCGCGACCAAGGTGGCCGGCAGCAACAACATCGGCACCAAGCCGATCTCCTCCTCCGGCCGGATGCCCGGCATCGCGTACCCGGGCAGCGAGCTGAAGGTCTACAGCTTCGTACTGATCGCCGCGCTGGCCGGTATCGCCTTCTGGTACATGATCAACCGCACGCGGTTCGGCTTCGACCTGCGGGCGACGGGCCTGTCCCAGAGCGCGGCGGTGGCCAGCGGTGTCGACGCGAAGCGCATGGTCGTCACCGCGATGGTCATGTCCGGCGCGGTGGCGGGTCTGGTCGGCATGCCGCAGCTGCTCGGCGGCTCCTACTCCTACTCGCTGGACTTCCCCACCGGGATCGGGTTCACCGGGATCGGCATCGCGCTGCTCGGCCGCAACAGCCCGGTCGGCATCGCGTTCGCCTCTCTGCTGTGGGCGTTCCTGGACCAGTCATCGCAGATTCTGGACTTCAACGACATCCCGAAGGAGATCGTGGCGATCACCCAGGCCGCGGTCCTGCTGTCGGTCGTCGTCGTCTACGAGATCGTCAGCCGAGTCGGTAAGCGCATCGACCAGCGGCACGTCGCCGCGCAGCTCGGAGAGGTCCCCGCATGATCGAACAGGAGGTCCGGACCCCGGCGCCGGACACCGGCGGAGCACGTCCGCGGGGCGGGGGTCTGGTCATCGGCCTGGGAGTCTTCGTCGCCCTGATCCTGCTGCGGCTGATCACCGGCGAGACCGACATCACGTCCAGCGGCACGATGGGCGCGACACTCGCCCTCGCGGTGCCGATCGGCATGGCCGCGCTCGGCGGCCTGTGGTCCGAGCGCTCCGGCGTGGTCAACATCGGCCTCGAAGGCATGATGACCTTCGGCACCTGGGGCGCGGCCTTCGGGGCGTACTTCAGCGGCAACCCCTGGCTCGGGCTGCTCGGCGGCGTCATCGCCGGCGCGCTCGGCGGGCTGCTGCATGCGATCGCCACGGTGACCTTCGGTGTCGACCACATCGTGTCCGGTGTAGCGATCACCATCCTCGCGCCAGGCGTGACGCGTTACCTGTCCGACCTGCTCTTCACCGACGAGCAGGGAGGCGGCGCGACCCAGTCGCCGCCGCTGCCGAGCTTCCCGACCTGGAGCGTGCCCGGCGTCGGCAAGCCGCTCGGCTCGCTCGAGAAACACCACTGGATCCTGATCTCGGACCTGGCCGGCCTCGTACGCGGGGTGCTGACGGGCCTCTCGCCGATCACGCTGATCGCGATCCTGCTCGTCCCGGCCTCCTTCTTCCTGCTGTGGCGTACGGCCTTCGGATTGCGGCTGCGCTCGTGTGGGGAGAACCCCATCGCCGCCGAGTCGCTCGGCGTGGCGGTCTACCGGATGAAGTACGCCGCCGTGGTGATCTCCGGTGGTCTCGCCGGGCTCGGCGGCGTGTTCCTGGCGATGGTGGCGTCCTCGAACTACCAGGAGGGGCAGGTCAACGGCCGCGGCTACATCGGCCTCGCCGCGATGATCTTCGGCAACTGGCGGCCGGGCATGGTCGCCGGCGGCGCCGGCCTGTTCGGGTACGCCGACGCGCTGCAACTGCGGGGTGGCGCCGGCGCGGTGCACGCCATGCTGCTGCTGATCGGCATCGGCCTGCTGGCGCTGGCGGTCTGGCGCGGCTACAAGGGCCGTTACGTCGCCGCGGTGATCTCGGCCGTGGTCGCGGTCGGCGTGCTCCTGTGGTTCTTCCTGACCGACGAACTGCCGCGGGAGATCGTCACGTACAGCCCGCACATCACGACGCTGCTGGTGCTCGCGTTCGCCGCGCAACGGCTGCGAATGCCCGCCGCCGACGGCATGCGTTACCGCAAGGGTGAGGGAGCTTGATGGTCGACTGGGCCGCGTTGCGGGAGGCCGCGCGTACGGCCATGGCCGGCGCCTACGCGCCGTACTCCGGCTATCCGGTCGGCGCCGCCGGGCTGACCGACGACGGGCGGATCGTCACCGGCTGCAACGTGGAGAACGCTTCGTACGGGCTGGGGCTCTGCGCGGAGTGCGGCCTGGTCTCGGCGCTGCACGGCACCGGTGGCGGGCGGCTCGTGGCGGTCGCGGTGGTCGAGGGCCACGGCGACCCGGTGATGCCCTGCGGGCGCTGCCGTCAGCTCCTGTGGGAGCACGGCGGCCCGGACCTGCTCCTGGAGACCGCACGCGGTGTGCGGCCGATGCGTGAGGTGCTGCCGGACGCGTTCGGCCCCGAGGACCTCGAAAGGTGAACATGATTTTCGACGCGGTCGACGTCATCCGGACCAAGCGCGACGGCGGCGAGCTGAGCCCCGAGCAGATCGACTGGGCGGTCGACGCGTACACCCGCGGTGCCGTCGCCGAGGAGCAGATGGCCTCCCTGGCCATGGCGATCCTGCTCAACGGGATGACGCGTACCGAGGTCGCGCGCTGGACCGACGCCATGATCCGCTCGGGCGAGCGGATGGACTGGTCCCGGCTGGAGCGGCCGACCACCGACAAGCACTCCACCGGCGGGGTCGGGGACAAGATCACGCTGCCGCTGGCGCCCACCGTCGCCGCCTGCGGCGCGGCCGTCCCGCAACTGTCCGGGCGCGGCCTCGGCCACACCGGCGGCACGCTCGACAAGCTGGAGTCCATCCCCGGATGGCGCGCCTCGCTGTCGAACGAGGAGATGCTGGGCGTGCTCGCCAAGGCGGGCGCGGTCGTGTGCGCGGCCGGCGCGGGCCTGGCACCGGCGGACCGCAAGCTGTACGCCCTGCGCGACGTCACCGGCACCGTCGAGTCGATCCCGCTCATCGCCAGCTCGATCATGTCCAAGAAGATCGCCGAGGGCACGGGCGCGCTCGTGCTCGACGTCAAGGCGGGTTCGGGAGCGTTCATGAAGAACGCCGACGACGCCCGTGAACTGGCCCGGACCATGGTCGGCATCGGCACCGACCACGGGGTGAAGACGGTCGCACTCCTCACCGCCATGGACACGCCACTCGGCCGCGCCGTCGGCAACGCGGTCGAGGTGACCGAATCCGTCGAGGTGCTCGCCGGCGGCGGACCCTCGGACGTGGTCGAGCTGACCATCGCCCTGGCCCGCGAGATGCTCGCCGCCGCGAACCTCACCAGCGGCAAGGACCCGGCCGACGCCCTGCGCGACGGCTCGGCGATGGACGCCTGGCGCCTCATGATCACCGCCCAGGGCGGCGACCCGGACGCCGCGCTTCCCGCGCCGAACGAGTCGCACGACGTCATGGCACCCGCGTCGGGCGTACTCTCACGCCTGGACGCGTACGGCGTCGGCGTGGCCGCATGGCGGCTCGGCGCCGGCCGGGCACGCAAGGAGGACCCGGTCTCCCACGCCGCCGGCATCACCCTGCACGCCAAGCCGGGCGACACCGTACGTGAGGGGCAGCCGCTGCTGACCCTGCACGCCGACTCGGCGGACCGGTTCGCGCGTGCCCTGGAGGCCCTGGAGGACGCGTACGAGGTGGGCGGCGAGCCGGAACGGCTGCCCCTGATCATCGACCGGATCGCGTGAGCTGCCGGTATCGGAGACCCCGTCGGCACCGTACGCGCGGGTGAACCGCTGGGCGGATTCTGCCCGAGCGGTGCTTCGCCGGCGCTGAAATCGCCCACATATATTCCGCACTGCAGCAACGCGGCCCGTTGTCCGGCGTTTTGAGACGGCACGCTGTCGGAGGTGTCTGGCTGGCCCTCAGCGTCGTACTGCTGGTCATGGCGCGGCGAGAGCGGATAAAGCACCGGAGTCCGTAATACGCGCAGAGCGCCGCGATGAGGCTGGAGCCTGGCCTGGCACACACCGAAATGGCATGCGCGGGTCGACCTGCCCCTCACGACGTCATGGCCGTCTGCCTGCCGGGATGGCTGTCCGGCCGCCACCGCGAACACCCGAGCCACCGGTCAACTTTCCGCCCGGCGGACGCGATCGCCTCCGGCCGGGCACGGTCATTCACGGGGACCGAGGGCGCCATCGCCGGCTTCGCATCGCCTGACCGAACCCGGCAAGGTCCTTGACTCCATCTGTCGATCGCCCGAAAGTGACACTTGATCGACTCAGCATGCCGCAGGGGGAGGGGGGTAGTCCCCGCCCACCCAGGGGGGACCATCCCACTCCTATCCTCGTGGCCTGCGGGTTCGGCCACAAGGGTGTTCCACAGGCTGTGGATAACTTGCCACGGTCCAGCGGCGGAGGAGTGGCGATG
>DASQPY010000475.1:0-3993 GCA_035643735.1 Actinoallomurus sp.
TGTCGTGCAGGACCGCGGCCTTCTTGGCGCCGCTCTTGGTCAGCCACGCCATCGCGGCGGCGGCCTGCTGGTCACCGGTGCCGTTGACGAGGAAGACGTGCTTGAGCTTCTGCGCGACGAGCTCGGTCGAGTTGGCCGCCGGGATGACCATCGGGATCTTGGCGCGGTCGAAGACCGGCAGGGTCGGAAGCGTCGCTCCCGAGCAGTAGCCGCCCACCGACACGGTGACGCCGGCCGCGACGAGCTTGTTCGCGGCGGCGACCGCCGTCTTCGGGTCGCAGGCGTCGTCCTCGGCCCGCAGTTGGAGCTTGCGGCCGAGGACGCCCCCCTTGGCGTTGATCTCGTCGATGGCGAGCTGGCCACCGTTCTTCATGTACGGGCCGATGTCGGCGCTGCTGCCGGACAGCGGGATGTCCATGCCGAGCACGATCGGTCCCTTGTCCTTTTTGCTGTCGCCGCCGAGAACTCCCTGGCCACAGGCGGAGGTGGCCAGGGAGGTCGCCGTCAGGGCCACGCCGAGGGCTGCTTTTCTCATCATGTCTCCGAAGGGGTTGGTGCGGAGAACCGGCGATGCCACCCGGTCGCCGGTGAGCGCGGTCATGTGTGTCGAGGACGCCTGGAAGGACTTTCGGCGAGAACAGCCGATCGTTCTTCAAGGGGATATTTACCAGTGAACTGTGACATTTCACAGGCGCCCCACCTCCGGCGTCAAGACTCGGCGGAAAACGTTCTGGGGGAGGCGGTGCGCACATCACGCGAAATGGCGTCACCCGCCGGCGCGGTGCGCGCCGGTGAATTCGCTGATCCGGGCGTCGATCAGCCCAGGACGTTCCAGGGGAAGGGCGTGCCCACTGCCAGAAATGGTCTCGTGCCGGACGTCGGGCATGAACGCCTCGGCCCGGGCGGCCACGGCGGCCGGATCATGGAGGGTGCTGTGCTCACCGAGGAGCAGCAGGACAGGGAGGGTCAGCGCGCGGAGCTGGTCATCGGACAGGACGTCCGTGGGGGGTAGCCGTCGCCGGAAGGAGGTGCCCGCCAGGGTGAGACGCAGCAACTCGTCCTCGTTCAACGTGCCGTTGTGGAGCAGTCGCGCGGCATGGCGGCGGAGCCGGGCCGGCGCGAGGCCGGCGATGGCGGAGGCGATCATCCAGCCGAAGAAACGCACGCCGGGCGTGGAGAATCCGGCCGGGTCGAGCAGGCACAGGGTGGCCGTACGGGTGGGCGCGCCGATCGCGTGATGGAGTGCCAGCCAGCCGCCGTAGGAGCAGCCGACCAGATGAGCCCGGCGCACGGCGAGGCCGTCGAGTAAGTCGCATAGCCAGACCGAACCGTCGCGTCCGTCGCGAAGAGGCGCCTGCTGCACCGAACGGCCGGCCTCGCCGATCGTGTCCACCGCGTACACGGAACGCTGCTCGCCCAGCGCGCGAATGTGGGAGTACCACATGAGTGCGTTCCCGCCGGTACCGGGCAGTAGCACGAGCGGTTCGGCGCCTGTGTCGACGGGAAC
This sequence comes from Actinoallomurus sp., assembly GCA_035643735.1. Classification (GTDB taxonomy): domain Bacteria; phylum Actinomycetota; class Actinomycetes; order Streptosporangiales; family Streptosporangiaceae; genus Actinoallomurus. The sequence continues at coordinate 1,508 of DASQPY010000475.1, forward strand.
GTGCCGGTACACGCGCGTCGGCCCGAATCGGGTGTCCACGTCGAGAACCTCACACGGCGCCTCCCACAGCCGATCGAACGCGCGGTCGTAGGCCGCGAAGAACTTCCCTTGTGCCTTCTCACTGCGAAACCGCCCGATCTGGTCCTTGGTGGAGCCATCGGCCATGGCGGCCTCCTCGTCTTTGCCATACGAGTGTATTTATACGTTTGTATGGTAAACAGGGGCGGCAACGAAGAGAAGGGGTCCGGGTGCCCAAGCGAGTCGACCACGAACTCCGTCGCCGAGAGATCGGCGAGGCGCTGCTGCGCATCGCCGGCACCCGGGGGCTGGCCGCCGCCGGCATGCGCCAGGTCGCGGCGGAAGCGGGGGTCTCGCTCCCCTTGGTGCAGTACTACTTCGGCAGCAAGGACGAGCTCCTGTTGCAGGCGCTGCGCTACCTCGGTGAGCAGCTCTGGGATCGCGTTCAGGAGGCCGTCCGCCCGCTGGACCCGGTCATGACCGCGCCGCGTCGCGTGCTGGAGGCCACTCTGTGCGCTGTACTGCCCCTCGACGAGCAGAGCCGTCGGATCATGCTTGCCTACAACGCGTACTACACCCTGGCCGTTACCGAACCGAATCCGGCCACCCGGCACGCCCTGACCCATCCCGACGCGATGGAGCGCCTGCTGGCCGGATCGATCCGCCGCGCCCAGCGGGACGGCGTTCTCGCCGGCCGGGACCCGCAGATCATCGCCGCGGGCCTGCTCGCGCTCACCAACGGACTGAGTCTCAGCGTCCTCAGTGGCCAGAAGGACGGGGACGCCGCCCGGGCCGTGCTCGCCGACCATCTCGACCGGCTGGTCGGCTCATCGGCGGTCGGCCCTGAAGGCTGACGCCCGCGAGCCCGCGCGTGGAGTACGGGCAGGAGGTCCTCTCCCGCTTTCTTTGGTCAGCTTGTACTCGTTGCGCGTCCGGCCACCCTCCGGTGGACGGTACGGCGTGCGAGTCAGCAGGCCGTGCTCCACCAGGTGGTTGAGCCGTGCCGCAGTCTCGGCATCGCCACGGACGTTCTCGCCAACCGCCTGGGCGCCCTGGTGGAGGCGGGGATCTTGGAGAAGCGGCCGTACCAGGAGTCAGGCGCGCGGACCCGGTACGGCTACCATCTGACGCCGGCGGGGGAGCAGCTGCGGCTGATCCTCGGCGCGTTGCGGCAGTGGGGCGACGAGAACCGCGCGCCAGATGTCGGCCCCACGATCGCGAGACGCACGGCCGACCATGACAGGCCCGTGCGCGTCGCGTTCGTGGACGACACCGATGCCGTCGTACGGCTCGAAGACGTGAGGTTCACCCCCACCGCGGCCTACCCGTCCTGAGTCTGAATCCGGCGAGGGCAGGGCCGCGCCGGCCGGAGCGTTGCTCGGACGGACGGCGCGGCCCCTCTCGGACACGCCCATGTGACGTAGGGGACTGCCGCATAGACATGCCCAGCTCGACGCCGGCCGTTGTGGCGGCCAGCGGAGAGACGGATCCCGCGTTCATATGGACACTCTGCGCCCGGTCACGTGAGAGAAGCATGAAAGCAGGAGCGGTGTCCCGGGACGTATTCACCGGTCGAGGATCTCGCGTACGGCGTTGGCGATCTCGAGGTCTTCGCGGGCGGTGATGACGAACGTGCGCACGGCGGCTCCCGCCTGGGTGATCTCCGCGTCGGTGGTGTCGTCGCGGGCCGGGTCGAGGGCGATGTCCGCCGAGGGAGGCGGCCATCGCGCCGATGCCGGAGCGGGTGGCCATGACCAGGCCTTCGAGCGGGGTGAACCCCATCGTCGTGTCGGGCGGGCGATGAGGGTGTCGTCGTGGTCGAGCAGGCTCAGTTTGAGGCTGCTCGACCCGGCGTTGACCACGAGGATCCGCATGCCCTCACCTCTCACCGTGCGGCCAGGTCCAGCCGGAGATCCCGGGTTCGTCCTCGCCGTGTGAGCGTGTGTGGGCGCGGGCGCGCAGCCGGGCGTCGGCCATCCGCTGGCGCAGGCCGGCGGCCCGGCCGCCGAGGGCGGGGACGCGGTCGATGACGTCCATCACGAGGTGGAACCGGTCGAGGTCGTTGAGCATGACCATGTCGAACGGTGTCGTGGTGGTGCCTTCCTCTTTGTATCCGCGGACGTGGAGGTTGTGGTGGCCGTGCCGGCGGTAGGTGAGCCGGTGGATGAGGTACGGGTACCCACCGGGACTCCAGCCGCGCTCATCGGGGAAGACCGCATAGATGCAGCGCATGAGCGGTATCGATGCCGGGATGCTCTTCGCCGAGAACGAGACGACGCCTCTGCAGATCGCCTCGGTGAGCGTCTTCGAGGGGCCGGCTCCGACGTACGGCGAGTTCATCCGGGCGGTGGTCGCCAGGCTGGTGCGGCTACCGCGCTTCCGCCAGCGGGTGCGGAGGGTTCCGCTGGACCTCGGCCGTCCGGTGTGGATCGACGACCCGCACTTCCAACTGCTCTACCACGTGCGGC
>DASQPY010000476.1:0-2779 GCA_035643735.1 Actinoallomurus sp.
AGCGGTCGTCGAAGTCCCGAGCCGGAAGCCCTCGACCGTCAGTTGGCTTGGCGCACTGTCCGCGAGGGCGTAGCGAAGCATCGTGACGAGGACGCCGCCGTAACCGACCATGTAGTCCGGAGTGACGCACCCGGTGGTGTCGCCCTGCCAGCGGATACCGCTGTCGCCATTGATCTTGAAGGCGTTCAGGAGCCGTATTTCGATCGTGGCCTGGCGACGGAACTCGGGATCGCGCGTGTCTTGATACATGTCGAGCAGGAAGTCGACGCTCCCGGCCAGACCGTGACAGTAGGAGGGACCCAGCCAACGGGCGCCCTGCGAGACCATGGATGCGGCGGCCCGGGCCCATTGAGCGTCGTGCAGCAGTCCCGCGCGAACCATGTTCAGGAAGAAGCGGCCGATGCCGGCGGCGCCGTGGCACCAGACCCCGGCCGAACCCTCAGTGATGCTCGGCCATTCACGGCCCTGATCATCCGGCAGCGCCGGGTGCGCACGATCCATCAGCCAGCGTGCCGCCGCCGATGCGGCGTCGGCGAATCTGTCCTCACCCGACGCGATGAAGAGGTCGATGAGGCTGTCAGCGATACCGGCGGCGCCGTGCGCGTATCCGCAATGAATCTTTCCGCCCAACTCGCCGTAGCCTTCCGGTATCCGCCAGCACGCCGTCGCGGGGGTGGGTGACTCCGCGGACGACAACAAGGCCCTGCCTGCGGCCTTCGCATGGGCCAGGTGACGGGGGTCACCTGTCTCCTCGTGGACGAGGAGGTGAAAGCGGAGCACGCCTGCCCATCCGTTCATGAGATCGGGGGATCTGGTCTCCAGCTCGGCGACCGAGTCGCTGATCCGCGCCGCCTCCTCGATCATCTCGGGATCCGCCAGCACCTGGCCTGCTCTGAGAAGCGCGGCGCCGACACCGGCTTCTCCGACGTACAGGCCGGGCACGGTCAGGCGAGCTGCGCGGCGGCGGCGCGGCCGGCGCGGCGTCCGGACAGCAGGCAGCCACCGAGGAAGGTGCCTTCGAGGGCGTTGAAGCCGTGCATCCCGCCGCCGCCGAATCCGGCGATCTCGCCGGCGGCGTACAGCCCCTCGATCGGCCGCCCGTCGGCGTCCAGCGCGCGGGAGTCCAGGTCGGTCTGGATGCCACCGAGGGTCTTGCGCGTGAGAATGTGCAGCTGGACACCGATCAGGGGGCCTGCCGAGGGGTCCAGGATCCGGTGTGGCGCCGTGGTGCGGCCGAACCTGTCGCCGAGGTAACGGCGCGCGTTACGGATGCCCTGGACCTGGGCGTCCTTGCTGTACGGGTTGGCGATCTGCGCGTCTCGTGCCTCGATCTGGCGGCGCAGCGCGTCCGTCCGCAGGAGCGGCTCGTCGGTGAGTTCGTTCATCTTCGGTACGAGTTCGTCCAGGGTGTCGGCGACGACGAAGTCCGCGCCGTGCCGCTTGAACGCGTCCACCGGCCCGGGCGCGCCCTTGCCCAGCAGCCGCTCGCGCAGGAACGCCTTGCGGTCGCCGCTGGTGATGTCGGGGTTCTGCTCCGAGCCCGACAGCGCGAACTCCTTCTCGAGAATCCGCTGGGTGAGAATGAACCAGGAATGGTCATAGGCCGCGATGTCGTCCGTGGTGCGCAGGTGTCTCAAGGTGCCGAGCGTGTCGTAGCCGGGCAGGCAGGGGGCCGGCAGGCGCCGGCCGAGGGCGTCGAACCACATCGACGACGGGCCGGGCAGGATGCGGATGCCATGGCCGGGCCAGATCGGATCCCAGTTGCGGACGCCCTCGGTGTAGTGCCACATCCGGTCGCGGTTGACGAGCCGCGCGCCGGCGGCGGCGGTGATGTCGAGCATTCGCCCGTCGACGTAGGCCGGCACGCCGGTGACCATCCGGGTGGGGGCGCTGCCCAGCCGCTTCGGCCAGTGGCGGCGCACCATGTCGTGGTCGCCGCCGATCCCGCCCGCGGTGACGATGACCGCCTGGGCGGTGAGTTCGAACTCCCCGACGACCTCGCGGCTGGAGGCCACGCCGCGCGGCGAGGGATCGTCGGCGAGCAGGGCGCCGCGCACCCCCGTCACGGCGCCGGCGTCGACGATGAGGCCGTCGACCCGGTGCCGGTGGCGGAAGGTCAGCGTTCCGGCGGCGGCCGCCTGGTGGGCGCTGCGCGAGAACGGCTCCACCACACCCGTGCCGGTACCCCAGGCCACGTGGAAGCGCGGTACCGAGTTGCCGTGCCCGTCCGCCCGCAGATCACCGCGCTCGGCCCAGCCGACCGTCGGCAGGAACCGGACGCCGTGGCCGGCGAGCCAGGAGCGCTTCTCCCCGGCGGCGAACTCGACGTAGGCGCGCGCCCAGTGAACCGCCCAGGAGTCCTCATCCTCCAGACGATCGAACTGAGCGCTGCCCTGCCAGTCGTTCCAGGCCAGTTCCAGGGAGTCCGTCACCCGCAGGCGTCGCTGCTCCGGCGAGTCGACCAGGAACAGCCCGCCGAACGACCAGAACGCCTGCCCGCCGAGATTCGCGGCGTTCTCCTGGTCGAGCAGGGCGACCTTCTTCCCGAGAGAGGTGAGCTCATGAGCCGCCACGAGACCGGCCAGGCCGGCTCCCACGATGATGACGTCGAAATCCATGTCCCTTACTCCAGGTCGTCCGGTCTGATCTTCCGTCTGATGGTCGGCCATGCCGTGCCGGGCCCGGTCACCGGGCGCTGGAACCGCGGGTACAGCCTGCACCACCGCGCGGACCGACCGGGAACGTGACCGTCAGGGCTGTGACGGCCGAAGCCGTTCGG
>DASQPY010000477.1:0-3615 GCA_035643735.1 Actinoallomurus sp.
CCAGTTCACGCGACAGCCGCAAAGGGCGGGAGCTCACCGCCCGCCCGTGGGCCTCGATGACCTTCTACTGGCGGGAGACCCTCCAGCAGCTCACCGTCGCCGGTCCCGTCCGGACACTCCCCGACCACGAGACCGACCTCCTACAGCATGGTCCTCGACCTGGACACGGTCAGCACGCTCCTCCGCGAAGCACACGACGCCCTCAGCGCCGGTTCGCTCGCGGAACTGCGCCGTGCCCTGACGCCGTGAGCGTCACCGCACCCGCCCTCTGAACCGGCGCGGGCGGCCTTCGGGCGGCCAGATCGTTCGGGCGTCCCCGGCACCACCCATGACGCCGGGGAACCTTACCTGGATCACCAACATCAACAGCCCATAAGTGTCTCACCATCGCCGGTGCCGGCACGGCCAACAACGTCTACGCCGACCAGTACGACTGCGACTACCACCCGTCGCGCCTCTGGTATTTCGTCTCCCGCTGACCTCCAGGTCGCGAAGAGTCGGGGCATGACGGGGCGACCCGGTCCGGCCGGCACACGGGGGCACCACCTGCGGAGGCGGCGGTGCCGCCGGGTGACGGAGCCGGGCCGACGACGACGTTCTCCGTTCATGGAGCCGGTCCGCGGCCGGCGGCTCGTCGAACTCGGGCAGTGTCAGGGTGGCGTCGCCGCTCAGCGTCGCGGCGCACCGTACGGCATCGGTCATTCGTCCCTCACCTCGGCGAAGAGCTTACGGAATCCCTACGTGATCCGGCTCGCGGGGCCGGCAGGTGCCGAGCGGTCGCATGGTGGAGACGGACGTCCGTTCACCTGCTCAGGAGAGAATCGTGCAACCCTCCGCCGTACGCTCGCGGCCGTGCCGGCTGCCCGGGGCGCCGACCGACCAAGTGAGGATTCGTTGATCACGCTCGTCCTGATCGGCCTTGTGGGCGGCCTGATCACGGGGATCTCGCCCTGCATCCTCCCCGTCCTGCCCGTGATCTTCCTGTCCGGCGGGGCACAGGGCGCGCGTGACACGGCGGCTACGGCCGGAGAGAGGCGTGACGGCAGGCGCCCGTACCTGGTCGTGGCGGGGCTGACCCTGAGCTTCAGCGTCTTCACGCTCGTGGGGACGCTCCTGCTCGACGCGTTGCCGCTGCCGCAGGACATCATCCGCTGGGCCGGCCTGGTGGTGCTGGTCCTGCTCGGCCTGGGGATGATGATCCCGCGGGTGGAGGCCCTGCTGGAAAAGCCGTTCTCACGGATCCCGCAGCGCGGCGTCGGCGCGGATCGCGGTGGGTTCGTGCTCGGTCTGGCCCTCGGCGCCGTCTATGTTCCGTGCGCCGGACCGGTTCTCGCGGCGATCACCGTTGCCGGCGCGAGGGGAAGTATCGGTGGCGGAACACTCGTCCTGACCCTGGCCTTCGCCGTCGGGACCGCGATCCCCCTGCTGATGTTCGCACTGGCCGGCCGCGGCATCGCCGAGCGCCTGCGGGCGTTCCGGAGCCACCAGCGCGGTATCCGCGTCGGTGCGGGGACGGTGGTGATCGCTCTGGCCGTCGCTCTCACGTTCAACGTCACCGACGCCGTCCAGCGCGCGATCCCGGACTACACCGCGTCCCTGAACAACGCCCTGGACGGCCCGCACGGTGCGAGCAGGGCGCTGGGATCGAACCAGAACGCGTCTCTGGCCGCCTGCGTGCAGGGCTCGGGCTCGGCGACCCTGCGGAACTGCGGGGACGCCCCCGCGATCTCGGGCGTCCAGCAGTGGCTGAACTCCTCGCCGATCGACCTCGCCTCGCTCAGGGGCAAGGTCGTCCTTGTCGACTTCTGGGCGTACTCCTGCATCAACTGCCAGCGGGCCATCACCCACACGACGGCCTGGTACTCCACCTACAAGGCGGACGGGTTCGAGGTGATCGGCGTGCACACGCCCGAGTACGCCTTCGAGCACACCGCAGGCAACGTGGCGGCCGGCGCGAAGCGGCTCGGCATCACCTATCCGGTCGCGCTGGACAACGACTACGCGACCTGGAACAACTACGGCAACGACTCCTGGCCGGCCGAGTACCTGATCGACGCGAGCGGCGTCGTGCGCTACGCCGCCATCGGCGAAGGGGACTACGGCGGGACGGAGTCCCTGATCCGCCGGCTGCTCACCGCGGCGAACCCCAAGCTCACCCTGCCCCCGGCGACCAACGTCGCCGACACCACACCGTCCGCGACGCTGACTCCGGAGATGTACCTCGGGTCGGACCGCGCGGACTACTACGCGGGCGACTCCCCGCTCGGTCCGGGCACGAGGACCTTCGGCGTTCCCTCGTCCGTCCCCGACGACGGATTCGCCCTGGGCGGCACCTGGTCGGTCGGCGAGGAGTCGCTGACGGCCGGCGCGAACGCCGCCATCGCGTTGAACTACGACGCCCACGATGTGTACCTCGACGTTGGCGGCACCGGAACGCTCACCGTGACGGCGGGCGGGAGGACCACGACGTACAAGATCTCCGGGGCACCGAACATCTTCACCCTGGTCCACCACAAGGCCCAGGAACGGGCCACGCTCCGCGTGAGGCTGTCCCCGGGCCTGAAGGCCTACTCCTTCACCTACGGCTGACCGGTCCGCGATCAGGGGTGCCGACCATGCGAGCCGCGCGTCGTCCGCGAACAATGACGGCTTTGGGGCATAGCATCGCGAGAGGTAACGATGCGAAGTAGGTGAACAGCCTCCGTGACGGACGTATCTTCTGATGCCGGCCAGCCGCCGAAGCCCACGATCGACACCACCGTGCCGCACTCGGCGCGGGTCTGGAACTGCCTGCTCGGCGGCAAGGACCATTACCCGGTCGACCGGGAGGCCGCCGAGAAGATCCGTGAGTTCTTCCCGGGCATGGCCGACATCGCGCTCCACTCTCGGCACATGCTCGTTCGTGTCGTCCGTTACCTGGCCGGCGAGGCGGGCATCCGCCAGTTCCTGGACATCGGGACCGGGCTGCCCACGGTCGACAACACGCACGAGGTCGCGCAGAGGGTGGCGCCGGAGTCGCGGATCGTCTACGTCGACAACGACCCCTTGGTGCTGGTGCACGCCCAGGCACTGCTCACCAGCTCCCCGGAGGGAATGACCGACTACCTCCAGGCGGATGTCCGCGACCCCGGCCTCATCCTGCGGAAGGCCGCCGAGACACTGGACCTCACCCGGCCCGTCGGCCTCATGCTGATGGGAATCCTGGGCCTCGTCAGCGACTACGACGAGGCACGGTCCATCATCAACCGGCTGATGGAGGCCCTGCCGGTGGGCAGCTACCTGGCGCTCTACGACGGCGCCGACACCGACCCCGCGTACGTCGCGGCCCTGGGCGGCTACAACCAGGGAAGCGGCGCGATCCCGTACACCCCGCGCAGCCCGGAACTGATCAAGGGGTTCTTCGACGGCCTGGAACTCCTGGAGCCGGGCGTCGTGACGGTGACACGATGGCGTCCGGAACCCAGCCCCTGGGACGAGCTCCCCGAGGTGGCCTGCGCGGGCGGCCTCGCCCGCAAATCATGAAGATCACCAGCGCCGCTCCGATCGCTCACCGTACGACGATGCGCAGGTAGGCGTCGGTCGGTGACCGGAAGGTGTCCACATCTCAGCTCCGGA
>DASQPY010000478.1:0-6199 GCA_035643735.1 Actinoallomurus sp.
CGGGACCGGTTGATGGGCCGGGTCGCCGAGCTCACCTCGGCACTGGACGCCGCCCGCGACCAGATCATCGCTCAGCGCGAGGAGCTCGCCGAGGCCAAGGAGGCGCACAAGCGGTCGGTGGCCCTGGAAGAGACGCGCGCGCAGCTGCGGGCCACCGAGTCGGAGCTCGACAAGATGCGGACGACCGCGGAGATCGCGCAGAAGGCCCGTACCGCGGCCGAGCAGGCGTGCGCCGAGGCCGACCGGCAGGCGCTGGAGGCGCGGTCCCACGCCGATGAGGTGAACGGCCGGCTCGACGAGGCGGTCGCCGAACGCGACTCCCTGACAACGGACCTCAAGTCGTGCCGCGCGGAGCTGGAGGCGGCCGTGCCGCGCCTTGCGGCCGGCGAGCAGCTCGTCGCCGAGCTGGAGGCGTCCCGCCGCGAGCTGGAAGAACAGCAGTCGAACCTCCTCCAGCAGCAACTGCGCTCACGCGAGCACTCCCAGATGGTCGACCAGCTCCGCGGCGCGCTGGCCACCATGATCGCCGAACGCGACACCGCGCGGGCCGAGGCCGACGAGGTCAAGGCCCAGCTCGACCAGCTCGTCAACGCCAGCCCCCAGGGCGCCCGGCACGCGCGTCCCCCGGAGTTCGGCGCACCGGCCGCTGAGGAGACCGAGGGCCTGCCACCGGCTGGCCAGTTCCCGCCCCCCGGTTCGTACCCCGGTTCCCCGCCGGGCCACGACTTCGGCGGTGTGACCGGCCCGCCCGAGTCGTTCCGCCGCCACCGCTTCCTCCCGCCCAAAGAGGAGTGACCTGCCGGTCGCTGGAGCCGCGAGGCGGCCGGTCAGCCGGAGCGGATGCGGTTGGCGGTGACCCGGGCGAGCACGGCCGGGGAGAACAGCGAGGCCGGCGGTGAAGAGAGCGCGATGACCTCGAGCAGGCTCGCGCAGACGCGCGGGTTCACGTTGGCGGTGGCGACGACGCGGTCGACGTAGGAGTTGATCAGCCGGGTGCGCGGCCGCGTCGGGGCGGCCTCCGTCTCCCGGTAGCGGAGGTCCTCTCCCGTCGCGATGAGCCAGGCCCCCGAGGCGCTGCGCGCGACCCGTCGCTGGAACCGGCGTTCGAGGTCGTCCGGGGTCTCCAGCAGGCAGCGGTCCAGCTGCAGCGCGGAGATCGCGGCCACGCTCATGCCCTGCCCGTAGATCGGATTGAACGCGCACGCCGCGTCGCCCATGACGACGAAGCCACGCGGCCACGCGGGCAGGCGCTCGTAGTGCCGCCGATGGTTCGCCGTACGCCGGAAGCCGCAGATCGGGCTCAGCGGCTCCGCGTCGCGGATCGTCTCGTACAGCACCGGGTCCCGCAGTCCCTTGGCGAAATCCAGGAAGGCGTCCTCGTCCGTCGGGCCGTAGTCGCGGCCGGCCCCGGACAGGCTGCAGATCCAGCGCCCTCCCTCCTGGGGGAACAGCCCGCCCGTACAGCGGGTCGCCGGCGGATCCGCCTGCAGGTAGAGCGCCTTCCAGCCGGGATCGAAGCCGGGCGGGATGGCGTAGTAGCGGCTCGCGTACCCCAGCAGCGGGTCCACCAGGGTCTCCGGTGGCGCCGGATAGCCGAGCGCGGCCAGCCACGCCGGCGCCCGTGATCCCCGGCCGGTGGCGTCCACGACAAGGTCGGCCGCCACCGCCTCGCCCGAGCGGAGCGTCACCCCCGCCACGTCGGCTCCCCGTGGCAGGAGACCGGTCGCCTCGTTGCCCTCCAGCACGTCCAGCGACGACGAGGTGATGAGCCGCGCGCGTACGGCCCAGTCGAGCAACGGGCGGCTGAACGTCAGCAGCCGCGTCAGGTCGAACCGCGTGCGCCAGCCGGCGGCGGTCAGCCAGAGCGCGTCGGCCGGCACCCTGAGCTCCACCGCCCCGGCGCCGAGGAGGGTCTCCTCCAGGCCCGGGAAGAGGTCTTCCATGAGCTCCAGGCCCCGGGTCCAGAGCACGTGCAGGTGCCGCGACTGGGGGATGCCCGGACGGAACGCCGCCCCGGCCGGGAACCGGTCGCGTTCGACCAGCGTCACGCGGTCGAAGTGGTCGAGGAGCACGCGGACGGCGAGGAGCCCGGTCAGACTGCCGCCGACGACGACGGCGTGGTCGCGGTTCATGTACGGCCTCCCGGACACAGCGGGGGCGGACAAAAGCTCCACGATGGCGTGTCCCTATATGAAACAGTCATATTGACCTGCTGTGAAGGGCGCGGATACTGGGAAAACCCGAGCGAGGAGTCGCGAGATGACTACAGACAGCGGTCCCATCACCCGACCCGCTTCCCGTACGCAACATCATCGGGCGGTCAGAAGCGAACTGACCGAAACTCCGCATCCGGCATGGGCTCTGACCATGATCGATTCCCTACGACCCGATTGGTCCGCGGTACTCGAGGCGCCACTGATCGTCGCGACCACTGAGGGAGACTTCCCGGAAAAGGCCTGGCGGCGGATGTTGCTGGAGTTCTTCTGCGTCGTCGAGGCGTTCCCGAAGTACATGGGCGTCTATCTGGCCAAGACCACATTCGGCCAGACGCCCGGCGACTATCTGGCCCGCGACTGGCTGATCGGCAATATCCGTACCGAGGCCCTGCACGCCCAGTGGTACGCCGACTGGGCCGCCGCCCACGGCATCGGCTACGACGAACTCGTCTCCCACCGGCCCGGTCCCGAGGTGGGCGCGCTGTACGAGTACCTGTGGTCGGTCTGCTACCGCGGCACACTCGCCGAGGCGTTCGGCGCGGTCAACTACGCGATCGAGGGCACGACGGGCGAGTGGACCCAGCGCGTGCTCCCGGCCTTCCGCAAGCTCTATCCCGACGATACGAGGGCGTTGCGCTGGCTCGTCGAGCACGCCGAGTACGACGACGCCCACCCCCGCGAGGCGTTCGAGCTCATCAAGATCACCGTGGGTGACGAGGCCGAGCGGAAGAAGGTCGAGTCGGCGACACGCCGGTCACTCGAACTCTTCCGGCGCGGGATCGACGCGTGTTTAGGCGACCTTGGGTAATGCGACGATGAATTCCCGGTCAAATCAGAGGGACTTTACTCGAATTTTCCTCTGATAACGGAATAGAACGTCCCTAACATGCGGTGATATGCCGCATGTGCACTTTCCTGCTGCCTGTCAAAGACTCGCCCTCTTTGGCATCCTCGCCGCTCAGCGTGGGTATCTCATGGTCGATCACGCTTTGCGCCTAACGGTCCAAGCCGCAGGAAGGGTTGCGAATGCACGTCACTGCCAGTGGTCTGAGAGTGGTCGTCGCGACGACCACCGGCGCCGCGATAATCATCAGTGCGGGGTGCGGCGGCGGTGGCAGTTCGGCGGGGGACAGCGCCGGCAAGAAAGGAAATGCCGCGCCGGCGCGGGTGCTGATCACCCCCGCCAACGGCACCGGTGGCGTACGGCCCGACGACCGGGTCGTCGTCCGTGCCTCGGGAGGGCAACTCGCGGACGTCGTCCTGGACAGCGGCGGTCGGCGGATCTCGGGGGAGTTCAACCAGGACCGCACCCAGTGGCAGTCGAAGTGGACTCTCCAGCCGGGTGCCAAGATCAGCGTGCGGGCCAGCGCGGAGAACGCCGACGGCCGCACGGCCACGGCGGCGAGCAGTTTCGACACCGAGAAGGCCGCCGGCACGTTCAAGGCCTCACAGGACGAGATCCTCGAGAGCCGCAAGGGTGAGACCTACGGCGTCGGCCTCCCCCTGATCCTCAACTTCGACCAGCCCGTACACGACCGCGCGGCGGTCGAGAAGTCGCTGCAGGTGATCGCCGAAAAGCCGGTCCTGGGCGCCTGGCACTGGTTCGATGACAAACAGGTGATCTACCGGGCGAAGAACTACTGGCCCGCCCATCAGAAGATCACGCTGATCGCCCACCTGGGCGGGGTGAAGGGCGGCAAGGGCATGTACGGCGCCAAGGACCTCGTCCGCACCTACAAGATCGGCGCCTCGCAGATCTCGTACCTCGACATCGCCAAGCACCAGATGCGGGTCGAATGGGACGGTAAGACGGTGCGGCACGTCCCCATCAGCGCGGGCATGGGAGGCAGCACGGAGTACACCACGACCAGCGGCATCCACCTCAACATGGAGAAGGACGAGGACGTCGTCATGACCTCGCCCGGCCGCGGTCCCGGTGATGCCGGCTACTACAGCGAACTCATCCACTACGCGGTCCGCGTGTCGGGCGCGGGGGAGTACCTCCATCAGACGCCGGGCGACGAGGGGTGCCTCGGGAACAGCAACTGCAGCCACGGCTGCATCCGCCAGCCTGCCACCGACGCGATCTGGTACTACAAGCACTCTCAGCCCGGTGACCCGGTGGACATCACGGGTACCGACCGCCAGGTGGAGCCCGACAACGGCTGGTCCTACTACCAGATGTCCTGGAAGAAGTGGCTGAAGGGCAGCGCTCTCCGTCATCGCTGAACCGCTACTGACCGGCGGAATGCCCAAGAAGTCAGCCAATGGACACTGTCCGTGAAGCCGGACGTTCCACAGCGGGGGCAGCCTTTCGGGTGTGAAGACCGCCGTGCGCGTGGGTGCCACCGGCACCGTGATCCTGCTGACCTGTGTCTCCGCCGCCGCCGGTTCGGCGAGGAGGCCCCAGGCCGCCGACCATTCCGCCGTACTGGGCGCGGCGTTCGTACCGGCCAGGCCGTGCCACGGCCATGTCGCCGCCGACTTCAACGGCGACGGCCGGAGCGACCACGCGGTCGGCGCTCCGTACGCCACCGTCTCCGGTCGTTCCCGTGCGGGCACCGTGGCCGTCGGCTACGGCGGGCATGTGACCTGGCTGACCATGCCGGGCGCCGAACGCGGCGCCGGCTTCGGCGCCACCCTGGCCACCGGCGACTTCAACGGGGACCACTGCGCCGACCTGGCCGTGGGCGTCCCGGACCACGGCTCACCGCGGCCGGGCGCCGACGGTACGGGGGCGGTGTACCTCTACTACGGCTCGCCGGGCGGTCTTCGGCCCGGCCCGGCCCTCGGCATGCGCGACCTCGGCCGCAAGCCGGGCACGGACCGGTTCGGCGCCGCCCTGGAGGTCGGCGACCTGGACCGTGACGGCCGCGACGACCTCGTCGTCGGCGCGCCCGGCCTGACCGGAGGGGGCGGCGTCGCGGTGTTCGGCCACGGGCGGCGCGACGGGCGGCTCATCACCCAGCGCACCTCATGGGTCGGCCAGAAGACGAGCCAGACCGACGGCTTCGGGTCGGCCCTGGCGATCGGGAACTTCGACGGCGGCCGCCACCGGGAGCTCGCCGTGGGCGCGCCGGGGGACGGCGACGAGGCGTCCGGCGCGGTCACCGTGCTCGACCCGGCCGCCCACCGCTCCCGGCGGGTCACCCAGGACAGCCGCGGGGTACGCGGCGTCCCGGAGCGCTACGACAAGTTCGGCGCGGCGGTCGCCGCCGCCGACGTCGACCACGACGGCACCGACGAGCTCGCGGTCGGCGCGCCCGGCGAGGACCAGACCAAGATCCCGGAGAACTTCGCGGTGGGAGCCGTGCACGTGCTGCACGCCTCCGGCCGGGACGACGTGTGGACGCTGAGCAAGGCCGGTGACTACGACCGGTTCGGCACCACACTGGCCGCCGCGGACCTCGACGGCAACGGCACCACGGACCTGGTCGCGAGCGCGACGGGCAGGGGAGCCGTGCAAGTGCTGACCGGCCACCGCGGAAGCGGCCTGCGCCGTGGCGCCCTCATCACCTCACCGGCCGGCCGCACCGCCCAGTTCGGCTGGACGCTCACGATCCGCGGCCGTGACCTGTACGTCGGCGCCCCGGGCGCCCGTGGCTTCGGCGGAACGGTCTACCGCGTCCACGGCAAGGACCGCACCCCGATCCAGAACGGCTCCACCGGCGAGCTTCTCGGCTACGCCGTCATGTGACCCGCCGCCCTAGCGGGGACCGGCAGCGACGGCCTGTTGCTGCTTCGTCGTCGTGGGCTTGGAGCGGGTGAGGCGGTGGGCGCCGTCCGGGACGGTGAAGCTCGCCGCGATCGTGCTCGGGGCGTTCCGCTTCGAGACATAGGGCATCGTGTGGAAGTCGGCGCGCAGTTCCCGCGTCGTCAGCCGGCACACGACGAACCCGCGGCGCTGGTCGACGTACTTGATGTGCGGGTTCTCCGCCAGTTCCACCGCACGTCCGGCCGCGTCGTCGTACCCGTCGCCGTCG
>DASQPY010000479.1:0-3713 GCA_035643735.1 Actinoallomurus sp.
GATCTCAACCGTGACGATGTCGCCGGACAGCCGCCGCTTGAGGTCCTCCGGTGTGCCCTCCCCGATGATCCGGCCCTGGTCGATGATGAGGATCCGGTCGCAGAGCGCGTCGGCCTCGTCCAGGTAGTGGGTGGTCAGGAAGACGGCGGGGTCGCAGGCGGCGCTTCCGACTTCTCCCGCATGGTGACCGAGAGCCCGGCCCTGATGGCCAAGATGCGCCAGATGGGCGACCTGCGCGAGGAGTACCTCGCGCAGGTGCTGGCCGAGGAGACTGACGCCGACCCCGACGACCCGACCCCGCGCCTCGTCGCCGCCCAACTGGTCGCGGTGACCCGCGCCGTCTCCGGGGAGTTCCTGCGGCGGCGCGTGGCCGGGGAGAGCCTCGAGACCGTCCTGCCGCCGGTACGCGCCGCCGCCGACCGCGCCTTCGACCTGGTCGAGTCCGGCGTCGGCGCCTACGCGGTCGCCCAGTGACCGCCGATCAGGCGGGCTCCTGAGCTGGAGATCTTCAAAGTCCCGGCCGTGGTCATGCCGACCGGCTCGTATCGGCGCCGTAGCGTAGTCCGTCGATGAGGAGCGCGACCATGCGCTGGCTGTACGCGACTCCCTCGCCCGCCGCGGGCAGGCACAGATTGGCGACTGCGTACAGCAGGTCCTTGGCCCTGACGTCGGCACGAATCTCACCACTCGCTGTCGCCGCTTCGAGCAGCGACCCGAGGGTGGGGCCGAATCGCTGCATGAAGTAGCCGGGCAGGGCGTCGAACGCCGGATCGCCCGAGTGAAGGGCGGCACCGAGTCCTCGTTTGGTCGCGAGGAACTCGGTGTACCGGTGGAGCCACTTCGCGAGTGCCACTCCTGGCTCGTGTGCGGCGGTCAGCGCCGGGGCCGCGTCGGCGCAGGCATCCACCTCGCGCTGAAACACGGCCTTGACCAGGTCCGAGCGCTGTGGGAAGTGCCGGTACAGCGTGCCGACTCCGACGCCGGCCAGATCGGCGATCTCCTTCGCGGGCGCGTCCACGCCTGACGTGCCGAAGACGGCCTTCGCCGCTTCGAGCAAGGAGTCGATGTTGCGTTGCGCGTCGGCCCGCAGCCGGCGCGGCGCCCGTTCGGGTGCGCCCGGACCCGTAGCGCCGGTCGAGCCGACTCCGGTCGCCGCCGTGTTCTCCGTCACGACACTCCCTCGCTTGCTTTTCCGGAAAGGCTTTCCGTATAGTAGCGGAATAGCGTTCCGCTTAGGTGCAGGGTACGGCATCGCAACGATGCGCTCACCACACCTCGACCACAACCTCGGGAGAAACCGCATGCAGTACCGCACCCTCGGCCGGACCGGCATCAAGGTCAGTCCCTACGCGTTCGGCGCAATGATGCTCGGCGCGTCCATCGGCAACCCCGACCACGACGACTCGATCCGCATCATCCACAGAGCGCTGGACGCAGGGATCAACTTCGTTGACACCGCCGACGCGTACGCCCACGGCGAGTCAGAAGAGATCGTGGGAAAGGCGCTCAAGGGGCGTCGCGACGACGTCGTCCTTGCGACCAAGCTGCATCTCCCGATGGGTGATGATCCCAATCAGCGAGGCAACTCGAGGCGCTGGATCATGACCGAGGTCGAGAACTCACTGCGTCGCTTGCAGACCGACCACATCGACCTCTACCAGATCCACCGACCGGACCCCGACACCGACATCGAGGAGACGCTTTCCGCGCTCTCGGACCTGATCCACAGCGGTAAAGTCCGCGCGATCGGGGCGTCCACGATGCCCGCATCCGACATCATCGAAGCCCAGTGGGTGGCCGAGCGGCGCGGCCTCGAACGGTTCCGCACCGAACAGCCGCCCTACTCGATCCTCAACCGCGGCATCGAAACCGAGGTGCTGCCCGTCGCCCAGCGCTACGGGATGGGCACGCTGGTGTGGAGCCCGCTTGCGAAGGGAATGCTCACCGGGCGCATCCGCAAGGGTCAGCAGACCGACCTTCGCCGCGCCGCCATGTTCACGAGCTTCAGTGACGAGCTCCGGCTCGATGCCGTCGAACAGGTCATTCCGCTCGCCGAACAGGCGGGCTTGCCGATGACGCACCTCGCGATGGCGTTCGCGATCGCCCACCCCGGCGTGACCAGCGCGATCATCGGGCCGCGCACGATGGAGCAGCTCGACGACCTGCTCGCCGGCGTCGACGTCACCCTCACCGACGAGATCCTCGACCGGATCGACGAGATCGTTCCGCCCGGCACCGATGTCGGCACGCCCGACCAGTCCGCCTACCTGCCCCCGGCCCTCCAGCGCTCGAACCTCCGCCGCCGACCCCTCAGTGAACGCGCCGCCGCCTGACCGCATCCCCTTACCGCTCACGTACGGCGGGCGCATCCGCAGCGCCCGCCGCGCTCCCGGATCTCCCCATGGAAGACCCCCGGTCAGCCGGTGAAGGACCCGGGGCCGAAGCGGCCCCACGCTATGAACGCCGCAAGCGCGAGATAGATCAGGTTCAGCACTACGAGCTTGGACTCGCCGCGTCGGCCATGGGTGGCCATCGCACCGACCATCAGCAAGACCCAGCAGACAGCGGTCACCGGCACCAGAACCGGGGCGATATCGACCACGGCGGGCAGGATCAAGCCCACCGCAGCCAGGAGCTCAAGGACGCCGAGGGTCTTGACGAAGCCGACGCTGGCACCTTCGGTCCATCCCCCGCCGGAGACCGCGGCCAGCTTCTCCTTGGGCACGAAGACCTTGGTGATGCCGCCGGTCAGGGCTACTACGGCCAGCAGCCCGGCACCGATCCACAGGGTGAGGTTCATGAGCTTTCTCCTTGGCAAAATCGTAGGGGAAGCCGGTCTTGGAACCGGAGCGGCGAGTAACGGGCCGGGGTGACGCCTCGGGGCTTTGCTGTTGTGGCTGGTTCATATACAAGGCACCGGTGCCGCGCTCTTTGTGACAGCTCAGGCGTGTGACGTGCGCCATAGGCAGGCGGCAACCGTCGGCCCGCCGGGGCATCGATCTCGACATGGTGCAGAACCAGCGCGCATACCCGGTGCGCAGGTCACCGGGCGGCGGAACTACTCACCGCCGAAGCCGGGTAGGGGAGCAGAGGGGGACCGGGCGGTGGAGTTAGGCCCGGAAAGGGGGAGTCCGGTGCGAGTCGTCGTCGATCTCACGCGCTGCCAGGGCTATGGCCAGTGTGTCTTCATGGCGCCCGAGGTGTTCTCGATGACCGGCGCCGAGGCCCTCGCGTACGACCCGGATCCCTCCGACGCCCATCGCGAGCACGTGCTCCGCGCCGCGGCGGCCTGCCCGGTCCAGGCCCTGCACGTCGACCGCGTGGGCGCGCCCGACCCGGACCGCGAGCCCGGCCCGTATCCGGCGGCGGACGGCGGCGGCTTCAAGCGGACCGGGCGCGTCGTCATCGTCGGGGCCTCCCTGGCCGGCATGCGCGCGGCGGCGGTCCTGCGCAGGGAGGGGTTCGCCGGGTCGCTGACGATGATCGGGGACGAGGCGGGCGAGCCCTACGACCGGCCGCCGCTGTCCAAGCAGGTGCTCACCGGTCAGGTGCCCGCGCGGAACACCGCCCTGCCCCGGCTCGCCGAACTCGACGCCGAGTGGCTGCGCGGCCTGCCCGCCACCGGCCTGGACCTGGACGGCCGCCGGGTCCGTCTCGCCGACGGCCGCGACATCGGATTCGACCGGCTGCTGATCGCCACCGGGACCCGGGCC
>DASQPY010000480.1:0-2260 GCA_035643735.1 Actinoallomurus sp.
GCGTCCATGGATGACGTCGCCGCCGGTGCGCCGGTCGTCACAGCCACCATCGAAGGGACGTCGGCCACCTTCGGTGTGGTGGCCGCAGGCGCCGCGTCCCGCGGCACGTCGATGAGCCCGCCGGACCCCACTCAGGGCACGGCGGGTATCGCCGCCGGCGGTGAGGCCGTGACGAGCCCTCCTGCCCCGGTCGGTGGTGCGCCGGGCGTGGTCGCCGGTGTTCCCGCAGGCGTCGCGTCTCGTGTGCGGTTTCGGGAGGTGGCGCGGGCCTCCGGGGTGGCGTTGGCCGTCATGGTCACCGCGCAGGTGGTCATGGTGGCCGTCATGACCGCGGCGCCACTGGACATGCACATGCACGGTCAGGGACTGGGGGCGGTGGGCATGACGCTGTCCGCGCACACGCTCGGCATGTTCGCGTTCTCACCGCTGACCGGACGGCTGCTCGACAGCGTCGGCGCCCGTCCCGTCATGTTCGCGGGGCTTCTCGTGCTGGCGGTCGCGACGGTCCTTGCCGCGACCACGCCCGAGAGCATCGCACCGCTACGGACGGGCGCGCTGTTCCTGCTCGGTTACGGCTGGAACCTCTGCTTCGTCGGCGGAAGCGGGCGACTGGCCGCCGATCTGCCCGACTCGGCGCGGGCGAACGTCGAGGGTGCCGTCGACGCGGCGGTCTGGGGCATCGCGGCGGCGGCCAGCCTGGCCTCCACGGCCGTCCTGTCGGCAGGCGGGTACGCGGTACTCGCCTGGGCCGCCTGCGCGCTCATCGCCCTGCCCGCCGCGCTGCTTGTACGGACCGAAGCGTCGTAAGCGACGCACGCGGAGCGCACCGCACTGATCCCATGGCCACAGCGGAGACCTGCACACCTGGGTGGTGGTTCGAGCCGGCCGCGACGGAGGCCGCCGGGCTCGCAGCGGTCAGGCGTGGTCGACGAGTTCGCGGACGCCTGATTCGCGGGCGCAGTGAGCGCAGCAGAAGAAGCGGTCGCCGGCTTCGACGCCATGGCCGACGATGCGGCACTGGCAGTGCTCACAGATCGGCGCCATGCACTGGATCGCGCACTCGAACGAATCGAACACATGGACGGCGCCCTGAGCATGTACCTCGAACGACATGCCGTAGTCGTTACCGCAGACCTCACACGTAGCCACAATTCCCCCCAAAGACGTCCCAACGGTGGTCACCAACAAGTCTTCCCCCGACCGCGCCCGCTGATGTCGCAGGTGAGCGACTCGACGCGGGAAAACGAGACGTCCCCGGCCACCGAGGCCGGGGACGTCACGTGAACGTGGTGCTTACAGCTTCGGCTTGCCCTCGGTGTACAGCCACGTCTGGAACAGCGGCCGCAGGTCCTTGTGCGTGTAACGCTGCGCGAAGGACATGAACTGCGCGGTCGTGTCGTTGCCATAGCGGTGCTGCGCCGGCCATGCCTTGACCAGGGCGAAGAACGCCTTGTCCCCGATCGCCCCACGCAGCTGGTGCAGCGTCATCGCCGCCCGCGTGTAGACGAGGTCGTCGAAGATGTGGTCGCGGCCCGGGTCGGCCACCTTGCCGGTCCAGTCCGTGCCGCTCGAGGCGTAGGCGGCGTCGAAGTGCTGCTGCGCGGTCTGGCCACCGTGCTGCTCGGTGTAGAGCCACTCGGTGTAGGTCGCGAAGCCCTCGTTGAGCCAGATGTGCTGCCAGACGTACGGCGTGACCGAGTCGCCGAACCACTGGTGCCCGAGCTCGTGGGAGAGCAGGGTGGCCGATGGCAGGGCACCCGCCGAACGGCGGGCGTACACCGGCCGGGTCTGGGTCTCCAGGGAGTAACCGACCGTCGGGGCGAGCACGCTGATGCCCCCGGTCGAGGAGAACGGGTAGCGTCCGTAGATCGACTGCTCCCAGTCGATCACGTCGGCGGTCGCCTTGTTGAAGTCGTCGGCGGCCGTGGTGTTGTCGGCGGCGACCGAGGCGGGGTCCACCGCGGTGATGTTACGCAGGCCGGTCTTGGTCCTGGTGTCGCGAACGTCGTAGTGCCCGATCGCCATCAGTACGAGCTCGCTCGCCGTCTGCTGCCGGTCGATCCAGCGGAACGTGGTGTTCGCGCCGCGTGTGCTGGTACCGGCCGGGTCGCCGTTGGCCAGCACCTTCAGGCCGTTCGGCACGGTGACGGTGAAGTCGTACGTCGCCTTGTCGTGCGTGGTGTCGTTGACCGGATACCAGGTCGCCGACCCGAACGGCTGCGACAGCGCGACCGCGCCGTCGTGCGTCGCGATCCAGCCC
>DASQPY010000481.1:0-2573 GCA_035643735.1 Actinoallomurus sp.
TCCCAAGCACGGCACACACGTCGCCGGGTTCGACCGTGCCCTGGTCAAGGTGCTCAACGACCAGCTCCGCGCCACCAAGCTGCTGAAAAACGGCGACGACCCGATCATCAAGGACGACATCCTCGAGGGCCTCACGGCCGTGGTGACCGTCCGCCTGCCGGAGCCGCAGTTCGAGGGGCAGACCAAGGAGGTGCTGGGCACCTCGGCGGCGACGCGGATCGTCTCCCAGGTGGTCGGGCGCGAGCTCAAGGAGGCGTTCGACAGCCCCAAGCGCGGCCAGAAGCAGCAGATGCGGGCCGTGCTCGAAAAGGTCGTCTCGGCCTCCAAGGCCCGCATCGCCGCCCGCCAGCAGCGAGAGAACCAGCGCCGCAAGAGCGCCCTGGAAAACTCCGCCCTACCGGCCAAGCTGGTCGACTGCCGCACCGCCGACGACCGCAGCGAGCTGTTCATCGTCGAGGGTGACTCCGCCCTGGGCACCGCCAAGCTCGCGCGCAACTCCGAGTTCCAGGCCCTGCTGCCGATCCGCGGCAAGATCTTGAACGTGCAGAAGGCGTCCGTCGCCGACATGCTGAAAAACGTCGAATGCGCCTCGATCATCCAGGTGCTCGGCGCGGGCTCCGGCCGCACGTTCGACATCGACGCCGTACGCTACGGCCGCATCGTCTTGATGGCCGACGCCGACGTCGACGGCGCCCACATCCGCTGCCTGCTGCTGACCCTGCTCCACCGCTACATGCGCCCGATGCTCGACGCGGGCCGCGTCTTCGCCGCGGTGCCCCCGCTGCACCGCATCGAGCTGACCAACCCGAAAAAGGGCCAGGAAAAGCACATCTACACCTACTCCGACGCCGAGCTGCGCAAAAAGCTCGTGGAGTTCGAACGCCGCGGCGTCCGCTGGAAGGAGCCCATCCAGCGCTACAAGGGCCTCGGCGAGATGGACGCCGACCAGCTCGCGGAGACGACGATGGACCCACGCCACCGCATGCTGCGCCGGATCCGCATCGAGGACGCCCAGGACGCCGAGGGCATCTTCAACCTGCTGATGGGCTCCGAGGTCGGCCCCCGCCGCGAGTTCATCTCCAGCGGCGCCTCCGAACTGGACGACTCCCGCATCGACATCTGAGCGACTCCGCGCCGGTAGGCCGGTTTCCGTACCTGCGGGCTCGTGCCTTGCGGGTTCGGTGCCTGCGGCGCGGTGGCCCGGGCCGCACCGGTGCACCGGTCCTGCCCGGCGACGTCGCCTTCGGTCGCAGCCGATGTGGCGACCGCTCTCGTCGGACGTCCCACCAGTCGCACTCAGGCGCGAACCGAGGTGGCCGGTGCGGCCACCGGAGTGCCGGCGCGAACGCGCTGCGAGGACACCGCGGTCCGCGCCGGCCGTGGCACCCTGACGGGCGAAGGGAAGCCACGTTCGGGGGACGCCCGCCCCCGTCTTCCGGAGCGGCACGGGGCCGGCGAACGCGCGCCGTACGGCCCGCCGGGCGCGCTCGGGCGATGCTCAGGACGTCGGGAGTCGCCGGACTCGTTGCCCGGCCGCGCTCGGGCGACCAGTCGCTCTCGGCCGCCGTGGCGGTCGGCAAGCCTCCCAGGAGGACGGCGCCAGGCGGCGGCGACCGTGCCGCACCTCGACGCCGCGTACCTCTCGGACGCGCTGTGGATCCCACGCCAACGACGCTCTACAGGAGGCCGTTCGCCGGGCCGGCGCCCTGGAGCGTGTCCGTGAAGACCGCTCGCCGTAAGAGTGCCGGGCGGCGGAGATCAACATCTCCCGTACCCCCGCTCGCCCCGGTCCGGTGGCGGCCGGACCAGGCTCGGTCTGCGGTGTCGCCTCGCTGTCGATCATGGCGATCGCCGGCGGCCCGGCCTGGTCGTCCGTCCACCCTCGGGTGGAGGGGCGGAAGGTCCATCCTTGCGCCGATCCGGGCGAGCCCGGCGATTTCTACTGTCGTCGTCATGCATGAGGCACTCAACGGACTGATCATCGCCGCCGTCATCGTGTTCGTCATCGCGCGCCGGTTCACGCGGCGCCGGGTCGACGAGCGAAGGCTGCTGGTGATCCCGCTCGTCATCGGGGGCATCGGGATCGTCCAGGGCGGTGCGATCGACCCGCAGCACACCGGGCTGAGCGCGGGCCTGCTGGTCGCCGAGATCGTCGCGGCGCTGCTACTGGGCCTCGGCCTGGGCGCGACCATGCGCGTCTGGCGTGAGCCGGCCGGTGACCTGTGGAGCCAGGGGACCTGGACGACCTTCGGGGTCTTCCTGGCGTCGGTCGCGGTCCGCGGCGGACTGTTCGGAGCCGGGTACGCGGCCGGAATCAGGCCCGGCAGCGCGACGATCCTGATCTCCGTCGCGGCCTGGCTGCTCGCTCAGAACGCGGTGATCGCCTGGCGGTCCCGTGAACTCCAGGCCCGGGTTAGCGTTCAACCGTGATGACAGAACCGCGGGGCGCCGACGGACCGCTCCGCTCGATCCGCGGGTTGAGGGGCCCTTCGGCCCCGGCCCGGCCGTCCGCCCAGGACGCCGCCGCCGCCCGGCGGCGTGGAGGGCGACCGGCACGCGGCGGTGTCCGGCCG
>DASQPY010000482.1:0-6493 GCA_035643735.1 Actinoallomurus sp.
TGATCGGACCCATCTCCCCGCCCCTACCCGGGCGGCGGCCCGACGCACCCGCCCTACGACGGCTCGGTGAGTTCCCTCAGCAAGGCGACCTGTTCGCGGCGCTCGGCGGCGGCCTGCTCCTCGAGCGTGTTGCCCGGCGCCGCGCGCAGCAGCCGCTTGGTCGCCGCGGCGGTGTTGGGCCGGATCGCGAGAATGGCCGCGACCAGGTCATCGACCGCCTTACCGAGCTCGTCCACGGGCACGACCAGCTCGGCGAGGCCGAGCCGTGCGGCCTCCTCGGCGAAGACCGTGCGCGTGGTGAGGCAGAGCTCGAGCGCCCGCGGTACGCCGACGATGTCGACCAGGGGCTTGGTGCCGGTCAGGTCCGGCACGATGCCCAGCGCCGGCTCCTTCATCGCGAACTTCACGTCATCGGCGACCACCCGCAGGTCGCAGGACAGGGCCAGCTGGAAGCCACCACCGATGGCGTGCCCCTGGACCGCGGCGATCGAGACGATGCCGGGCCTTCGCAGCCAGAGGTAACCGGCCTGCAGCCCGTGGACGAACTCCTCATCCCGCGGGCCGAGGGCGTCCTCCCCCGGGACGCCCTCCGCGGTGAACAGCCGCAGATCGATGCCTGCCGAGAACGCCGGACCCTCGCCCCGTACGACGACCACTCTGACGTCGTCCGGGAGCGTGTCTCCGATCCGGGCCAGTACGCGCCAGGTGCTGAACGTCAGCGCGTTACGCCGCTCGGGCCGCGCCAGCGTGATCGTGGCCACGGCGCCGTCGACGGTGAGGCGTAGGCCCGCCTGCTCGAATTCGGCATCAGTGAGAGAGCCGTCCGCCATGACCGTCCTTCCGGGTCCGCCACGCGGCGGCCGGTGTCCGCCGCCGTGCCCGACCTTAACGGGTCGGGCACGACGAGCGTCAGATGGTACGGCGCACGGAGCAGAGGGGAGCAGGCGTCAGAGACGGCAGTGTGGCCGCGAGGGCCGCACGGCGGCTTCTCAGGACTTCTTTCCGCGAGTCGCTCCGCCACGTCCGCGCAGGTTCACGCCGGACTCGGTGAGGATGCGGTGGATGAACCCGTACGACCGGCCGGTGGCAGCAGCCAGCGCACGGATGCTCTCACCGGAGTCGTAGCGTTTCTTAAGCTGCTCCGCCAACTTGTCTCTCTCGGCACCGGTCACGCGGGTGCCCTTCTTTAGGGTCTCGGCCACGAGTACCTCCCGTAGTGATGTGGTGACCGCTGCGTTATCCCCCGCCATGATCAGACATTCACGCGCGATCGGCTACCCACTACGCCAGAAAAGATCTGCTTCCTTGCTCGGAGCCTGCGTCGCAGGTCAGGCAAGTGCCACGAGATCGGAAAATTCGTCACTCCAAATGTCTTCTACACCATCGGGAAGCAAGATCACTCTTTCCGGTTGGAGCGCCTGGACCGCACCTTCATCGTGAGTCACAAGAACGATCGCTCCGGCATAGGTGCGGAGGGCCGCGAGGATCTCGTCCCGACTCGCCGGATCGAGGTTGTTGGTGGGCTCGTCGAGCAGCAGGACGTTGGCGCTGGAGACCACGAGCGTCGCCAGTGCCAGCCGGGTCTTCTCGCCGCCGGAGAGCACGCCCGCGGGCTTGTCCACGTCGTCCCCGGAGAACAGGAACGAGCCGAGAATCTTGCGCACCTCGACCTCGGGCAGGTCAGGGGCTGCCGAGCGCATGTTCTCCAGCACCGTGCGGCCGACGTCGAGCGTCTCGTGCTCCTGGGCGTAGTAGCCGAGGCGCAGTCCGTGGCCGTCGACCCGCTCCCCCGTGTCGGCCTTTTCGACGCCGGCCAGCAGGCGCAGAAGCGTGGTCTTGCCCGCGCCGTTGAGGCCCAGGACGACGACACGGCTGCCCCGGTCGACGGCTAGATCGACATCCGTGAAGACTTCCAACGAACCGTACGATTTCGACAAAGCTCGCGCCATGAGCGGCGTTTTGCCACACGGAGCGGGCGCGGGGAAGCGAATCCTGGCGACTTTGTCAGAGCGGCGCTCGTCCTCCACGCCCGAGAGCAGGAGCTGCGCCCGGCGTTCCATCTGCTGCGCGGCCCTGGCCTTGGTGGCCTTGGCGCGCATCTTGTCGGCCTGCGACTGCAGCGTGCTCGCCTGGCGTTCGGCGTTGGCCCGCTCGCGCTTGCGGCGCCGCTCGTCGGTCTCCCGCTGGGCCAGGTACTTTTTCCAGCCCACGTTGTACAGGTCGATCACGCAGCGGTTCGCGTCCAGGTGGAACACCTTGTTCACCACGACCTCGAGCAGGCCGACATCGTGGCTGATCACGATCAGGCCGCCCTGGTGGGTCTTGAGGAAGTCGCGCAGCCAGGTGATCGAGTCGGCGTCGAGGTGGTTGGTGGGCTCGTCGAGGAGCAGCGTGTCGGCGCCGGAGAACAGGATCCGGGCGAGCTCGACGCGGCGGCGCTGGCCGCCGGACAGGGTGCGCAGCGGCTGCCCGAGCACCCGGTCGGGAAGGCTGAGGCTGGAGGCGATCGAGGCGGCCTCGGCATCGGCGGCGTAGCCGCCGAGCACGTGGAGCCGGTCCTCGAGGCGGCCGTAGCGGCGCACGGCCTTGTCGCGCTCGGCGCCGCTGGCGGTCGCCATGCGTTCCTCGGCCTCGCGCATCCCGCTCATCACCTCGTCGAGGCCGCGCGCGGCCAGGATGCGGTCGCGGGCGAGCACGTCGAGGTCGCCGGTACGGGGGTCCTGCGGCAGATAGCCGACCGTGCCCGAACGGGTCACCTCGCCCGCGGCCGGGAGTCCCTCACCGGCGAGGATCCTCGTGAGAGTGGTCTTGCCGGCGCCGTTGCGGCCGACGAGCCCGATCCGGTCGCCGGGATTGACGCGGAACGACGCGCCGTCGAGAAGCAGGCGGGAGCCGGCTCGAAGTTCGATGCCGTTGGCAGTGATCACGTGAGAACGCTCCTGGGGGGCGGGCTGGGCGACTGCGGACGACGAAAAGGGCGCCGCCCGTGGGCCCGTGCGGAATCACGTGGCCCGGCTGCGCCCTCGGAGCGCCTGATCAGCTCGCAAGCATGCGCCCAGTCTACGGGAAGCCCGCCGGTGATCACGACCGCCGCCACGGGGGCCTGCCACATGAGGCCACCGATCCGCCGGCGGGTTGCGCCGGTACTCCCCGCGGGGAATGCTCCGATCGTGATCCGGGAGCACGTACTCGCCGGGTACGTCGACGACGCCGGCGGCCGCGAGGCGCTGGCGCTCGCGCGGGCCGTCGCGGAGGTGACCGGCGCGCGGCTGACGGTGGCCGCGGTCCACTCACCCGAGCGCGCCGCCTCCGTGGTCGAGGCGCAGGCGGCGCTGGAGCACGCCGCCGACCTGCTCGGGGAGCTGCCGGCCGACCTCATCGCCCATGAGAGCCGTAGTGCCAGCAGAGGGCTCTCGGTGCTGGCGAGCCGGACAGGTGCCGACCTGATCGTGATCGGGTCGCCGCCCGGTGGCGCGCACGGCCGGATCAACCTGGGGGGCACCGCGGACCACCTGCTGCACGCCTCCACCCAGACCGTGCTGCTCACACCCGCGGGACACACGCCCTCCGGCGGCCCGCAGCGGATCAGCGTGGCCTACGTGCGCCGGCCCCAGTGCGACGAGGCGGCGACGTCGGCCGCCACGACGGCTATGCGGCTCGGCGTGCCGCTCCGGCTCGTCACCCTGGCGCTGGGCGGCCCCGACGAGGACCCGCTCCGTGACGACCTGGCCCTCGCGATACGCCTCGTCTCCGAGTCCTCCGGGCTGGCCGCCCACGACGTACAGGCCGCGATCGGCGCGGGCGATGACGTGGCCGCCGCGGTCGCCGATCTCGACTGGGCAGAGGGCGACCTGCTGGTCTGCGCCAGCAGCGAGGACGCCCCGGTGCATCGGGTGTTCCTCGGCGAGACGGCGTTCAAGCTGGTGCGCGCGGCGCCCTGTCCCGTCGCGGTCCTGCCGCGCGGGGCCGGCTGACGTGTGGTGCCGCGTATCGGGGGGAAGGCGGATGGTGAGAGGACACGCGTCCTCCCTGGTCCGGCCGTGACCGAGACCGATGAGAAGGGGCGAGAAGGGCATGGAGAGTGACAGTGAGATGAGCGCACTCCAGCAGGAGCTGCGGGAAGTGGAGGCCGATGTGGCGGAGCTCCGTGACACGGCGGAGAAACTCCGCGCACAGATCGGGGATCGCTCGTCCGAGCCGACCGACGCTTCGGAGCGCGCCGCGTTGATCACCGCCGCCGAGGAGCAGGAGGCGCTCGTCGGGACGATGGAGGTCAGGCGCGACAAGCTCCGCAAGCTGGTCGAGGAACAGGGCTGACCGGCGACCCGTGACGGCATGTCAGGAATGACTCCTGCACTGGTCGTCGGCGTGGTATGACCGACCGGCGTCGTCGATCAGGGAGAGAACATGACCAAGCTGACCGCCAATCATCCGAACGGAAGTCCCTGCTGGGCCGACCTCGATGTCCCCGACCTGCGGCGAGCCATCGACTTCTACACCGCCCTGTTCGGATGGGAGATCAACGAGGGGCCGCCCGAGGCCGGCGGGTACTCCATGTGCCTGCTCGACGGAGCCCCGGTCGCCGCACTCTCCCCCGCCCAGGACCCGGCCGCCGACTCGTTCCGGTGGACCGTCTACTTCGCGGCCGATGACCTCGCCGCCACCGCGAAGCTGGTCGAGGACAACGGCGGCTCGATCGTCATGGCGCCGATGGACGTGATGGGCCAGGGCCGGATGGCGATCGCCGCGGACCCGTCCGGCGCGCCGTTCGGGCTCTGGCAGGGACAGGCCCACACCGGGGCCCAGATCGTCGGCGAGCCCGACTCGATGTGCTGGACGGAGCTCAGCACGCCCGACAGTGAGAGCGCGCGCGCCTTCTACTCCGCGGTGCTGGAGCGCCCGGTCGAGGACATGGGCGTCCCCGGCTTCGACTACGCCACCGTGAAGGTCGGCGACGACGCCGCGGCCGGTGTCTGGGGCGTGCCGGGCGAGCCCGCACGCTGGACGATCTACTTCGCGGTGGACGACGCCGACGCGGCGGTGGCACGCGCGACCGCGGCGGGCGGCAGTGTCGTACGTGAGGCGCAGGACTCACCGTACGGCCGGTTCGCGATCGTCGCCGACCCGTTCGGCGCCGCCCTCGCCGTGATGAAGCTGCCCGTGTCCTGACCGGGCATTCCGAGGCCGTACCGTGATCCGCGTCCCGCAACGGCGGGGCGCGGGTCCGCGTCTCAGCGAGATGCGCAACGGATCCCGTGCCCATCGCGTCCGGCTGGTGGTCGTGACGGCGGTGGTCCTGGCCGGCCTCGTCCTCGTGCGGCCCTCGTGGGCCTGCGGCTGCGGCGCGCTCGTCACTTCCACCGCGTCCGGAGTCAACGTGGCGCAGGAGACCTCGATCGTTCGCTATGACGGCGAGCAGGAGGAGATCGTCATGCGGCTGTCGGTGCGCTCGGAGGCGCGCGACGCCGCCTGGCTGATGCCGACACCGGCGCGCGCCCGCGTGACGCTCGGCGAAAGCGCCTGGTTCGACCAGCTCGACCGGCTGACCGAGCCGGTCGTCGTACGGCACCGGCACTGGCTGCCGCGCCGGGATCGCGGGACCTACTCCGGGGCGCCGCCTGGAGCCGGAGGCGAGGTCGCCGTGCTCGGCCGGCAGCGGCTGGGCCCCTTCGAGGTGACCACGCTGTCGGCCGGCGACCCGGAGGCGCTGGCCTCGTGGCTGACCTCACACGGCTACCGTCTGCCCGGCCGGCTGGCCGAGGCGCTCAAGCCGTACGTCGCGCAGCGGTGGACCTACACCGCGATCAAGCTCGCGCCGGAGCAGGGCCGGCTCTCCGGAGACCTCGACCCCCTGCGCATCGCGTTCCCCTCGAAGGCGCCGATCTACCCGATCCGGCTGTCCCGGCTGGCCAGGACTCCGCAGTCGGTCCACCTGTACGTGCTCGCGCCGCATCGGGTCTATGTGTCGGGGCTGGGCATGGCGACGACGTACGCGGGCCGGGTCACGCCGGCGAACGTCGCCTCGCCGGCACTGCGCACGATGATCGGCCAGGGCGCCTTCATGACCGAGGTGGTGCGGCAGGGCATTCCGCCGACGGCGTTCACCGACGACCTGCGCCTCGTCTCCACCACGGACACTCCGTACCGGCAGGTGGAGAACGTGGACGACGGGCTCGTACGGTTCCTCGGCATACCGGCTTACCTGGGGTTCCTCGCGCTCGCCGTGGCAGCGCCGGGCCTGGTCTGGCTGATCACGCTCATCGGGGCTCGACGAGCCGCACGCGTACGGCGCGGAAGCGCGGGGGCGTCTCCGTGAGCACGGCCAGCCGGGGGTCGGGGACGGCCAGGAAGGGCTCGGTCTCCAGCGCGAACAGCGCGTCGAGACGACGGTCCCCGCGCAGCCCGTCGACCGCGCGCCGGTCGCCGCCGCACACGACCGCCGCCAGCTCGGCCGCCCGGGGTGCCAGGACGCGGGCGGCGGTGTCGGCCGCGG
>DASQPY010000483.1:0-2824 GCA_035643735.1 Actinoallomurus sp.
GCTCGCCGAACCCGCCACCTTCGGGCCGCTCGACCGGCTCGTCGTGGTCGTCACGCTGTCTGCGGTGAGGTTGATCTTGCCGTCCACGGCGTCGATGGGCCGAGGAGCTTCGACGGTCCCACCGTGCCGTGGACCTCGAGCGTCAACCGTCTCGGCTGGATCCCGTGCGGGTCCACCGTGACCGAGGTCTCATAGCCGTGCCCCAGCCATTCGTCCATGTACGTGATCAGGTTGCGCTGGTCCAGGAACGCGGCGACGCCCGCGGGCAGCCGCCTGCCCTCGAACAGCTTGGATTCCACCTGGTCCAGCAGGTCTCCCGCGTCCAGATGTTGCGGCGTCGCCCGCTCCAGTACCTTGCCGGACGTGGGCGGAGCCGTTTCCGGCGATGCCGCGGCGGCCGTGTCGGGACGAGGATCCGCCTCCGGCAACATGTCGACGGGCCACTCGACCTTCGCCTGCCCGTCGTGTACGACCTCCAGGATCGTCCTGCCCTTGGCGTCGCGCAGCACGTGGCGCACCGTGTGCGGCATCGTGCCGTCCGCCAGTGGCGCGCCGCTCTCCGTGAGGGAGACGTCGTTGACCATCTCCGTGTTGGTCACCCTCCTCGACGCCGGTGACCTTCGACACCAGCGCGTGCCCGGCTCCTCGCATCTGGCCGTCGCCGTCACCCACGAATTCCGGCAGTTCACCCTTGCGTCCCACGGGGTCGCCCGGCTCATTCTCATCGCGCAGCATCGGCGAGCCGTCCGCTCCCTCGATCACCTGGCCGTCGTCGCCGCGCTTGTACGCCGCCGCGTCGACCGGAAGTCCGTACTCGTGGGCGTCGGACTCGGGGAAGCGGATGGACGCGGAGACCTCGTGGGTGACCGGGTCCAGGACCCGGCCGTCCTTCGCCGAGTAGAAATGAGCCTCGAGGACCACCGAGCCCTCGGGGAACTTCACGAGCTCGGTGTGTCCCACGTGACGGGCCACGGTCACGGGAATCGTCACGCCACCGACGTTCACCGTGTCCGTGTGGGTGACCGCACGAGCGCCGTTCAGCTTCCCCGCCAGGCATGATCAGGCCGGTTCCGGGGACGGAGCGCAGAAGCCCGTGGTCGACCGGCCAGCACCTTCAGATGATCCTTGGGCTCGGCGACCAGCAGGTGGCGTAGCTGCGTGCGGGCCTCGCGGCCGACCGTGACGTCCTGGCCCTCAAGGCTGTTGACGGTCTTGGCGAGCATTCCCTCCAGCCCGTTCATCTCGACGACCTTGTGGTCGGGGAGCGGTACGCGCTGGCGGTCGTAGGGGGGAAGCTGGACCGTGTCCTTCGGAGCCTCCATGAAGACGCAGGTACGGCCGCAGGGCGCTACCTGGGGTAGTACTACGCACGGTAGTACTACAGCGGATAGCATGGACTGCGTGAAAGGTCTTGGAGAGCTTGAACGCACGGTCATGGAGGTTCTGTGGCACCGGGACAACGGCGCCACGGCACGCGAGGTCGGACGTGCGCTCGCCGACGAGCGTGACCTCGCGCACACGACGGTGATGACGGTGCTCGACCGGCTCGCCAAAAAAGGTTTCCTCGTACGGGAGCGCGAGGGGCGCGCTTGGCGCTACCGTCCGATCGCGACCAGGGAAGCGTACGTCGCCGAGTTGATGCTGGGCGCGCTCAGCATGACCGGTGACCGCGACGCGGCCCTGGCTCACTTCGCACGCTCGGTGTCGGGCGACGAGGCGGAACTCCTCCGCCGCGTCCTCGATGAGGTGGAAGGGACATAACCGGCATGACCGGCACGGCCCTACTCGCCCTGATGGCGGCCGGAAGCGCGCTCGGGGCGCATCTGCTGACCCGCGCCCGGTGGACGTGGCGCACACCCCGCACCGCGATCGCGCTCTGGCAGGCGCTCGGACTCGCCTGGGGCCTCGCCTCCATCGGCACCCTGCTCGGCTTCGGCGTCGCCCCGTACGGTGAGGGCATCCTCGTCGGCGTGGCCCGCACCTTCGAAGACCCCGGAGTGCTGTCATCGGTCCGGCTGGCCGCGGTCGCCGCCGGCCTGACGCTCGCGCTCCTGCTCATCGGTGTCCTGCTCGTCGCCATCGCGGCCGTCGTCCGCGCGCGGCGGCGCCATCGCGCGCTGCTGGCCCTCGTCGCCCACGGCGACCCGGAGGTGCCCGGCACCCTCGTCCTGGACCATCCGGTCGCCGCGGCCTACTGCGTTCCGGGCGTACGCTCCTCCCAGGTCGTGGTCAGCGCCGGCACGCTCGAGCTGCTCGCCCCGTACGAACTGGCCGCGGTGCTCGCGCACGAGCGGGCCCACGCGCGGGAACGCCACGACCTGGTCCTGCTGCCGTTCACCTCGCTGCGCCGGATCTTCCCGCAGTCGAGCATCATCGCCCGCACCCTCGACGCGGTCGAGCTGCTCATCGAGATGGCGGCCGACGACCGCGCC
This sequence comes from Actinoallomurus sp., assembly GCA_035643735.1. GTDB lineage: Bacteria > Actinomycetota > Actinomycetes > Streptosporangiales > Streptosporangiaceae > Actinoallomurus. The sequence goes on from DASQPY010000483.1 coordinate 2,433, forward strand.
CGCCGGCACCGCCCGGCCAAGGAGCTCGCCACCGCCCTGCTGCGGTTCGCCTCCGCCGGATCCGCGCCGACGCCGGCCGGCACACTCGGCGTCATCGGCGCCGACGAGACCAGCCCGATCCTCGTACGCGTCCGGCGGCTGCTGGCACCCGCACCGCTGCCCCGGCCGATGCGCGGGGCGATGCTCGCCGGTGCCACGCTCGTCGCCGTGCTCCCGCTGATCCTCTACTCCATCCCCGCCTGAGACCCGCCCGCCGACGGGCCCCGCCCGCTCAGCTGTGGGTCGGTGATCCCGTCGGGACACGCGAGCCCGATGACGTCCCACCCCGCGCGGCCGGCCCCGGCCTGGTAGGCGCTCTCGTAGAAGGAGAGAACCGTGGCACGCGGGTCGGT
>DASQPY010000484.1:0-3266 GCA_035643735.1 Actinoallomurus sp.
GCCAGAGTTCCACGGGTGTCCTTGGTGACGGGAGCTGCCGCACGTCCCCGCCGAGCGCGGCTGACGGGCGCCGGCGAGGCTCAGGCGAGCAGGGCGCGCACGGCGTCGATCACGACCTGGCGGCGGTGGGCGCGGGTGTGACGGCTCACCAGTGCGTTGTACTCCGGGGTCATCGACGTCCACATCGACGCGATCGTGAGGATGATCGCGAGCAGGTCGTCGGCCGCGAAGTGGGCGGGGAGCGCCCCGGACCGCTGGGCCGCGGCGATGGCGTCGACCTTGGCGCGGTTGCTCGCCACCACGATCTCGAGCGGTGAGTCCGTCTCGGCGCGTTCGAGGCGGTACCAGGTCGCCAGCCGCTGCACCTCCGGGTGGTCCTCGTAGCCGTCGAACAGTCGCGCCGCGTACTCGGGCAGGTCCAGAGGATCGATCGGCACCTCGCGGACGGTGCGGACGACGAGTTCATGGAAGAGGGCGTCGAACAGGGCGTCCTTGCTGCCGAAGTAGTGGTAGATCTGCGCCTTGTTGGACCGGGCCGCGTCGGCGATCCGGTCGACGCGCGCGCCGGCGATTCCGTACGCGGCGAACTCTTGGGCGGCCGCGTTCAGAAGCCGGCGCCTGGTCGCCTCCGCGTCACCTGCCATGCGACGAAGCCTATCGCTAGCTAACCGGTTAGTTGAAAGGTGATGTACGGTGAAGCCGTCAACTAACCGTTTAGTCGAATGAAAGGCGCAGGAACATGACCAAGGTCTTCCTCGTCACCGGAACCTCACGCGGCCTCGGGCTGGAGATCGCCCGGGCCGCGCTCGCCGCCGGCCACGCCCTCGTCGCCACCGCCCGCAGGCCGAACCTGCCCGGAGAGCTGGTCGCGAGGTCCGGCGAAAGGCTCCGCCAGGTCCCCCTCGACGTCACCGATCCCGGCGCCGCCGAGACCGCCGTACGCACCGCGGTGGAGGCCTTCGGCCGCCTCGACGCGGTCGTCAACAACGCCGGCTACGCCGATCTGGCCTCCGTCGAGGACGTCACCGCCGAGGACTTCCGCGCCCAGATCGACACCAACCTGCTGGGCGTCGTCAACGTGACCAAGGCCGCCCTGCCGGTGCTGCGCGAGCAGGGCTCGGGTCACATCATCCAGGTCTCCTCGGTCGGTGGCCGGGTCACGACCCCGGGCCTGGCCGCCTACCAGGCCGCGAAGTGGGCCGTCGGCGGGTTCTCCGAGGTGCTCGCCCAGGAGGTCGGGCCGCTCGGCATCAAGGTCACCGTGCTGGAGCCCGGAGGGATGCGTACGGACTGGGCCGGCTCCTCGATGTCGATCCCGCCCGTCAGCGAGCCGTACCGGAAGACCGTCGGAGCGCTGGCCGAACAATTCGCCAAAGGCGGGATGACCATGGCGGGCGACCCGGCCAAGGTCGCCGAGGTCGTGCTCAAGGTCGCCGACCTGGACGAGCCGCCGCTGCGCCTGCTGCTGGGCGGCGACGCCGTACGCTATGCCGCCGCGGTCGAACAGGCGCGCGCCGAGAGCGACGCCCGCTGGCGCGACCTCAGCCTGTCCACCGACCATGACGCGGCGACCGGCGCCGAGCTGAAGCCCCTGGGCTGAGCCGGAGCACATCACAGCTTCGCAGGCCCGTGGCGTTATCCCCCGCGATCACGGGGAATGATCGCCGGGAAAGGTCTGGGCAGCAGATCCCCCCGTGCCCATGTCGTCGGTAGCGGGGGGTAGGCAGTGTTGATCGGGACTGGACGCCGTGGCGTCGCGGCGATCGCGTTCGGCGCTCTGGCCGTGGGCGTGGTCGCCGGATGCGCAGAGCACTCTCACAAGACACAGGCGATCTCCAAGGCGACGGCGGTGGCGCCGGTATCGAACGAGGTCCACGAATACGTCGCCAAGGTCTGGCCGGATGCCGGGCGCATCTGGCCCGGCGTCGTCCTGAAGGATCGGCGGATCATCATCGGCGACGGAAAGGTCGCCCGGCTGGTGACCGTCGAGGGCGTGAAGAACCTCAGCGCCGCCGACCTGACGCAGCACAGGGTCACGATCCCGGCTTCGGGGTCCCTCTACACCAAGTGGGACGGGCACCCCGCGGTCGTGATCAACAGCGCCGACCCGTCGTACGCCGAAGAGGCCAAGGCCGAGCACGCGAGCCTGTCGCAGATCCTGTTCGGCGCCGCGACCGACGAGCTGTTCCACTCCTGGCAGCAGCGCGGGAAGCCGCTGGAGCAGCATCTGCTGCGGGGCACCGAGTATCCGCTCGCCGTCACACCACGCCTCTACCGCGCCATGCTGTACGACGACGTGGTCGCGGCCTTCCACGATCCCAAGCAGAAGCGGCAGCGGCTCGCCAACGCCGCGTACTGGCACTCCCGGTGGCAGAAGGAGTACCCCGACGAGGCCAAGCGCGCCGCGGCGACCGACGCCGCGGAGGGGGCGGCCGGCTACTTCGACGCCGTCGCCGCGGCCATGTCCGAGGGCGCCGACCGTACGGATCCCGCTGACCTGCGCGAGCACGTGTCGTACGAGCCGCTCGACCAGAGCCTGGACCCGCGGCAACTGACCGTCGACGGCGAGGCCGCGCCGCTGGGCGCCCTCGCCGGCCTGCTGCTGGACGAGACCAAGAAGCCCTGGCAGCGGCAGGTCTCCCCGAGCCAGACCCCGATCGCCCTCCTGCTGCAGGGCGTCGCCCCGGTCGCCGAGCAACCGTCCGACGGTCTGCGCCAGGGCATCCAGGACGTGCTCGCCAAGCAGAACAGTGACCTGATCCCCCGCTTCAACCCGCTGGTCAGGGCCTACAACAACCATGGGGACAAACTGCTGCTCGTCCCGCTGGAGTCCGCCACCGGAGACCTGGACACGGGCGGCTACTACACGACCAAGGGCGTGCCGTACGCGATGCTGGCGCGGCTCTCGGGGACGTTCCAGTTCCCGAGCGGCAAGCTGAAGGCGAACGAGGCGTCCGTGCTCACCGGCGCGATCCATGGCCGGCAGTACGTGATCGTGCCGCTCGACCCGGACCACAAGGACACCCGGCTCTCCGATGACCGGCTACGACTCGACACCGGGCCGCTGATCGGAACGTTCCGGGTGAAGGCCCAGAAGATGGCGGGACGCGAGGGACTCGTCGCCCACTAGTGTCCTGCGCCTGAAATCCGTCGGCAGAAGCTGGCGAGGGAGTCGAGGATCTCCTCGGCGGTTTTGGTCCAGATGAATGGCTTGGGGTCATCGTTCCAGTTTTTGATCCATGCGCGGATGTCGGCTTCGAGGGCCT
>DASQPY010000485.1:0-2195 GCA_035643735.1 Actinoallomurus sp.
CTCGTCCAGGTGTTTCGCCGTGAAGGCGCGGTATCGGCGGCCGGGGGATCGCACAGCGGCCGGCGCCGCGTCATTGACCAAGGTCACGTGTTGTTACTCCTTTGAATCGAGGGAAAGCGTGCGGTGCGCCGCACTCGCCCGTTCGGACGGGCGGACACTCGCTGATACGAGGTGTCGCCTCCTTCAAGTCGGACTACGGCGCCGCAGGTCGCGGCGCCGTAACGCTCCCCACCCCATTGAACCCTGAATCTCCCGTTTCTTACGAATCTGATACCCGTCCAGGCGCTTATCGATACGCACGCCCGCCGGCCACTGAACGGTCAACGTCATGGCCGATCCATAAGTGTCAGCTCGACACGCCCCGGAAGAGGTGATCTCGGTAAGCGGTCTGCGACATACTGTGGTGACACATCCCGCTACGCGACAGAAGTCACTGTGGCCCCACGGTGAGACTGCCGCCCCACGTGGAGAGATCGTGGGTAGACACCGCAAACGGCAACGGAGGCACCCCCGCCGGGTCAGTCGCCGAATCGCACTGGTCTCGGCCGGCCTGCTCGTACCACTGACGGGTGGCGCGGTGGTGTTCGCCGCCACGCAGGACCCCGGCCTGCCGGCCGGGAGACTGACGGGCTCTCATGACCGATCGGTCCATAAAGCGACGATCGAGGACGGATCGGCGATCCGGCCCCAGGCGGGCGAGAGTACGCCGTCGTCCTCCCCCGCCCCCCGCAACGCCGGCGCCTCATCGCCGCCGCCCGCAGCGCCCGGGCCGCACATCGGGTTCGCGCCCTACGCCGACGTGCTGGCCTGGCCGCCGCTGAACCTGTCCAAGACCGAGGCCCGCGTGAAGGACTTCACGATGGGGTTCGTCTCCGCGGGTGGCGGATGCTCGGCCGCCTGGGGCGGAATGTCCCCGGTCGACGCCGCCTTCGCGGTGCACCGGATCAAGGATGTGCCGGGAAAGGTCATCGTGTCCTTCGGCGGACCGCACGGAGTGGAGCTCGCAAAGAGCTGCGACACGGTCGATGACCTGGTCAAGCAGTACCGCAAGGCGCTCGACGCCACCGACCCCGCGGGCCTGGACTTCTATCTCACCGACGGCGCGCTGGCCGACACCGCGTCGGTGCAGCGCAGGACCGAGGCGCTCGCCCGCATCCAGCGGGATGACGGCGGCAGATCGCTGTCGATCACCCTTCCGCTGCACCGCTCCGGGCTGTCCGCGCAGGCCCTGGCCGCCCTGCGCTCGGCGGCCGACGGCGGGGTGCAGGTCTCGATCGTCAACCTCGTCCCGGCCGACGGTGCGGGGCAGTCGGTCACCGCCTCCGCCACCACCGCGCACGGCCAGCTCCAGCACCTCTACCGCCAGGGCGACGTGTGGCAGCGCATGGGCCTGACGCCGATCATCGGCGTCGCGGGCGTCGGCGCGCAGTTCCGCCCCACCGATGCCGACCAGGTCATGACGTGGGCCACGGCGCACAGGCTCGGACGGCTGTCGATGTGGTCGGTGACCCGCGACACGCCCTGCACCGACGACACGAGCGTTACCAGCGACACGTGCAGCGGCCTGGACGAGGACGCCGGGGTCTTTTCGAAGATCTTCGAGGCGTTCCAGGGCCTCTGACAGACGTCCCCGAGGGCGCTCTCTCGCGTTGGAGCAGGTCACAGGGCCTGGGCGGTCATCGTGACCTTCGTCTGGGTACCTATGCTGGGACTCGGGGCGGGGGGAGCCTTGAAGACCAAGACTGTGAGCTCGCAGGGGGGTTCACGCGAGCCGGTGCCGGCATTCGCGTGGCTGCTTGCCGCCCTCGCGGGGGTCGCGTACGCCTCCTGGGTGCTCCAGTTCGTCCTCAACCCAGGGCTCGACCCGGTCAACGGCTACGTGAGCGAACTGTCCGCCAGCGACCAGCCCCACCACTACCTGTTCGCGGCCGGCGACTTCGTCTCCGGGCTGCTGACGATCACTGTCGTCGTCACGGTGCTCCGCTGGGTACGGCCGCGCGGCTTCGCGCTGACCGGCTGGCTGGCGCTCGTGGTCTTCGGCGCGTTCTCGATCGCCGACTCGCTCTTCGCGATGGACTGCGCGCCCAACTCCGACACGACCTGCGCCCTGCGGGAGCGCTCGGGCAAGGTGTCGTTCGCCCACCAGTTCCACAGCGTGACGAGCGTGTGCGTCGTGACGGCCGGGATCATCAGCC
>DASQPY010000486.1:0-3099 GCA_035643735.1 Actinoallomurus sp.
GCCAACTCCGGGTTCTACGGGTACGGGCTGCACGTCGCGCCCGACGCCGCGGTGGACGACGGGCTCCTCGACGTCGTCATCATCCGGCACGCGCCCAGGCGGCGCTTCTTCGCCGTCATGCGGGAACTCCCGCACGGCACCCACGTCCGCCGGCCGGAGATCGAGGTGCTGCGCGGGCGCGAGATCCGCGTCGAGGCCGACCGGGAGATCCCCTTCGGCGGCGACGGCGAACTGCTCGGCACACTTCCCGCGACGATCCGCGTGCTCGCCGGCGCGCTCCGGGTGATCGCGTCCTGAAGTTTGCCCCGCGCTTTGCCGCCGGGTGAGGCGCCGGCGGATACGTTGCGGGTGCGATCAGTGATTCGGGGGCGTCGACTGTGAAACACGCGCTCGCCGTGGTGGCCGGCATCGCCGTGGGGGTGCCGGTGTTGGCGGCACTCGCGTCCGCGAACGGGCACACCAGGGGTGGCCTGCCGGAACGGTACGTACCGTGGGCGCAGCACCGCCTCCGCACCGGTTACGCGGCGATCAGGACACCCGTGCACGCTCCACGGCCGAAGGCGGTCCGGCGGGCGCGCATGCTGGTCTCGACCTCGCCGTCCGCGGCGTTCTCGCACACGCCGTCGCCCTCCCCGTCCTCTGGGCCCACCGTGCCACCCGCCGCCCGGTCCGCCAGGCATGCCGGCCCGGCCGCCGGCCTGAGTGTCACCATCGATGCTCCGCGCTCCGTCCGGCCCGGCGGCACGTACACCTACCGGATCCGGCTCGAGAACCACGGGCCGGGCACGCCGGGAGAGATCACCGTACGCAACACGCTGCCGTCCGGGGTCGTACGGACCGGCACGTCGCTGCCCGGCGGCGCCGGTGGGTACGCCGGCGGCCGGGACACCACACTCGTCATGCCGCGGCTCGCCCCCGGCAGGTCCGCGACGGCCCGGTTCGCCGTACGGGTCCGGAGGAAGGCGCACGGGGAGCTGGTCGCGCGCAGCCGGATCGCCTCCATCGGCGGCATCCGCGTCCCACGGGCCGGCGGGCACGTCGCGAAGGTGTCCACCCGGGTGCGCTGAGCCTGTTAGGTTGCCGTTGTTCCGGCGATCGGCGGAACCGTTCGGCACCTGTGTTTCGTCTCAATTGGTGACGACCGAGACACAGGAAGGCAGGGAGCATGCGTACGCTGCTCAACCTCATCTGGCTGATCTTCGCCGGGTTCTGGCTGGCGCTCGGTTACTTCTTCGCGGGGGTCATCTGCTGCGTGCTGATCATTACGATCCCGTTCGGCATCGCGGCGTTCCGTATCGGCGTCTTCACGCTGTGGCCGTTCGGCCAGACCACCGTACGTCGCGGCGACGCCGGGGTGATGACCGCGGTCGGCAACGTCATCTGGTTCATCGTGGCGGGGCTGTGGCTCGCCATCGGGCACCTGCTCACCGGCATCGCCCTGTGCATCACGATCATCGGGATCCCGCTGGGCCTGGCCAACTTCAAGCTCATCCCCGTCTCGCTGAGGCCGCTCGGCGTCGACATCGTCTCCACCGAGGACCCCCGGGCCTTCGTGGCGTGAGCGAGATCTTCGTCTCTCCTGGCGGGACTCGACAGCGGGCGGTACCGGGGCCAAACTGGCCCCCATGCCAGGGGCCAATCCACTGCCCAAGCGGGGCGACGTGTTCTTCGACCACCAGCGGCCGGACCGGTCACTGCGGATCAGCCGGCATCCGGACGCCGGTGTCGTGGTGCTGAGCATCTGGAACGGCGGCGTCTGCCAGGGCACGTTCCAGCTCCCGGCCGACCAGGTGGACATGTTCGTCGAGGCGTTGCGCCACAGCCCGCCGCCCGCCGCCGTGACCCAGCCCGGTCCTGAGGTCCTCCGCACCGGCGAGTACAACACGCAGCCGACCATCGCCTGACGAGTCCGCCGGTCTTTCGCTCACTGTGCTTTGCCTGAAATGGGGCGAACACGGTACGTCGCCGCTATTGCGGCTGTTACGGTGCGGCCGTGCCCCCCACATCGCCTCTGTCCTCACGTGACTCGGCCACCGGCGCCGGTTGGCAGTGCGAAGAACCCGGGACCTACTCCGAGCTGCTGCCCGGGCAGGCCCGCAATCTGTCCTGGCTGAACCCCGCCGTGCTCTGGCGTTCCCGCAACGACGTCCTGGCCCGGTGGTTCGGCGACCCGACCGACGATGAGCGGCGCCGCTGGGTGGACCGCCAGCTCCGGGCCGGCGTGTCCCCGGACTTCACCATCGAGCGGGACGACCCGGAGTCGTTCTCCTTCATGCTCCTCGGCGACACGGGTGAGGGCGACGCCCCCCAGTACGCGGTGGTACCCGGCTTCCTGAAGATGAGCGAGGGCACCCGCTTCGCGATCATCTCGAGCGACGTGATCTATCCGACCGGAAGCGTCAACGAGTACGACACGAAGTTCTTCCGGCCGTACCAGGGCTACGACGCGCCGATCTACGCCGTGCCGGGCAACCACGACTGGTACGACGGGCTCGGCGGGTTCATGCGCGTCTTCTGCGGTGCCCCGGAGCTGCCGCCCGAGAGCGCACCGAAGTTCCTGTCCCGCGCGTGGTGGCGGCGGCTGCTCTGGAAGAAACCGGACGTCCCCGACGAGGCACGGCTCGCCGAGGCCGGACGCCTGCGGTCCCGGCCTGCGCAGCAGGCGGCGCAGCCGGGCCCGTACTGGGCGATCGACGCGGGACCGATCCGGATCGTCGGCATCGACACCGGCATCCTCGGTGACATCGACGCGGACCAGGGCGCGTGGCTGCGTCGCGTCTCGGCGGGACCCAGGCCGAAGATCCTCGTCACCGGAAAGCCGATCTACGTCGACGGCGCGTACCACCCCGGCCCGATCGAGGGCGGCGGCACGGTCGACGAGATCGTACGGGACCCGGCCTGCAACTATGTGGCCGCGATCGGCGGCGACATTCACAACTACCAGCACTATCCGGTCAGGGTCGGCGACCGGACCATCGAGTACGTCGTCTCCGGCGGCGGCGGCGCGTTCATGCACGCCACGCACACCATCCCGCGCGTGAACGTGGCCGGCGTGACCGAGGACGCGTTCAAGTGCTACCCGCTCCGCGGCGACTGCCT
>DASQPY010000487.1:0-3380 GCA_035643735.1 Actinoallomurus sp.
GCCAGGATCAGGAACGGGGAGATCTGCTACTGGCCCAACCTCGGCTACGGCCGGTTCGGCGCCAAGGTGACCATGGACGGGATGCGGCCGCTCGACCATCCCGAGCATTTCGACCAGCGCCGCGTACGGCTGGCCGACATCGACGGAACGGGCACCGCGGACCTGATCTACCTGCATCGCGACGGCGTCCGCCTGTACTACAACCAGTCGGGCAACGGGTGGAGCCCACCCCAGCACCTCGACGTCTTCCCGCCCATCGACGCCGCCGTGTCCATCCAGGTCACCGACCTGCTCGGCAACGGAACCTCCTGCCTGGTCTGGTCCTCGCCGCTGCCGGGCGACGCCGGCCGCCAGATGCGGTACGTGCGGCTGACCGGCGAGCACAAGCCGCACCTGCTCGTGAAGACGACCAACAACCTGGGTGTGGAAACCCTCGTCGACTACGCGCCTTCCACCAAATTCTCGCTGCGGGACGAGCGGGAAGGCCAGGCGTGGCCCACCCGGTTGCCGTTTCCGGTGCACGTGGTGGAGCGTGTGGAGACCGGGGACCGGATCAGCCGCAACCGGTTCGTCACCCGGTACGCCTACCACGACGGCTACTTCGACGGCGAGGAGCGCGAGTTCCGCGGCTTCGGCGCCGTGGACCAGTGGGACACGGAGGAGATCGGCGCGCTCACCGGCGCCGACAACGAGCAGCCCGCCGCGCACGTGCCACCCGTACTCACCCGGACCTGGTTCCACACCGGCCGATCCGACCGACTTCCGCCGGGATCGCTGCCCCTTCCCGCGCTGCCGGAGGGCCTGACGCCCGGCGAGCAGCGGGAAGCCCATCGTGCGCTCAAGGGATCGATGCTGCGCCAGGAGGTCTACGCCCAGGACGGGAGCCCCAAGCAGGAGCATCCCTACAGCGTCACCGAGCACAGCTTCACCGTCCGGCTGGAGCAGCGCCGGGGCGCCAACCGGTACGCGGTGTTCTCCGCGCATCCGGCCGAGAGCTTCGAGCGCCGGCACGAGCGTGACCCTGACGACCCGCGCGTGCGGCACTCGATCGTCCTGGAGACCGATCCGTTCGGCAATCCGCTCAAGGAGGTGACGATCGGGTACGGCAGGCGTCAACCCTCGCCGCTGCGGCACGCCGCCGACCGGGAGCGGCAGACGACTCCGCTGCTCACGTACACCGAGAACACCCGCACCGAGTCGGTCGAACTTCCGGACGACCACCGCACGCCGCTGCCTGCCGAAACCCGCGTCTTCGAGCTGACGGGATATCCGCTGAGCGGGCCCGCCTACCTGCCGGGTGATTTCGTCGACGCGCGCCTCCAGCCGATCTTCGACAAGGAGATTCCGTACGAGGAGACGGCTACCGGCAGCAGGCGGCGGCGCCTGATCGAGTGGACGCGCATTCTCTACCGGGCCGACGACCTGTCCACGCTGTTGCCGCTCGGCCGGGTCCAGCCGCGGGCGTTGCCGTGGGAGACCTACACGCTGGGGTTCACGACCGGGTTGCTCGACCGTGTCTTCCAGCGGGACGGGGTCGCGCTGCTGCCCGACTCGGAGGCCGTCCTGCGCGGTCCGAGCAGTGACCGTGGCGGATATCTGACCGGCCAGGACCTCAAAGCCGACGGGCGGTTCCCGGTCGCGGACCCGGACGGGCTCTGGTGGGTTCCGTCCGGGCGGGTCTTTCTGTCGCCTGACGCGGAGGCGGACGAACTCGCGTACGCGAAAGATCATTTCTTCCTGCCGTGCCGGACGAGGGATCCCTTCGACAGCGACGGATTCATCCGTTATGACGACCATGACCTGCTGGTCGCCGAGACGCGCGACGCGGTCGGCAACCGGGTCACGGCCGAGAACGACTACCGTGTCCTGCGGCCCAGCCAGGTCACCGACCCCAACGGGAACCGCACCCAGGTCGCCTTCGACTCGCTCGGGCTGGTGGTCGCGACCGCTGTGTGCGGCAAACCGGGGGAGAACGTCGGGGACTCGCTCGCCGGTCTCGAACCCGATCTGACCGACGAGCAGATCGCGGGGCTGCTGGATTCGCCTCTCGCCAATCCGGACGCCGTGCTCGGCCGGGCGAGCACCCGGCTGGTGTACGACGTGTTCGCCTACCAGCGGACCGCGGATCAGCCCGAGCCGCAGCCCGCGGCCGTCTGCACCCTTGCCAGGGAGACGCACGACGCCGACCTGCTCGCGGGCGCACGGACGAGGATTCAGGTCGGCTTCGCGTACTCCGACGGGTTTGGCCGGGTCGTCCAGCGGAAGGAGCGGTCCGCGCCCGGTCCACTGGCCGATGGCGGGCCGGTGATCGATCCGCGTTGGTCGGGCAGCGGCTGGACGGTCTACAACAACAAAGGCCTGCCCGTCCGCACGTTCGAGCCGTTCTTCAGCGCGACGCACCACTTCGAGTTCGCGGTGAAGATCGGCGTCAGTTCGATCCTGTGCTACGACCCGCTCGGGCGTGCCGTCGCTACCCTGCATCCCGACCATACGTACGAGAAATCGGTTTTCGACCCCTGGCAGCACGTCACCTGGGACCAGAACGACACCGTGCTCTTCGACCCCCGAACAGATTCCGATATTTCCGGATATGTCGCTGGATTCTTCGCGGGGCTGCCGGAGTGGCGGACCTGGCATGCCGAGCGTGCGAACGGGGACCTGGGCCCGGCGGAACGCTCCGCCGCCGCGAAGGCCGCCACCCATGCGGGCACCCCGACCGCTGTCCACGTCGACGTGCTCGGGCGGGCCTTCCTGAACGTCGCCGACAACGGGGAGCGTCTGCTGACGACCAGGACCGTCCTCGACATCGAAGGCTACGAGCGCGCCGTCCAGGACATGGTCGAGCCGGACGGGCTCGGGCGGGTCGTGATGCGCTACGAGTACGACCTGATGGGCAACCGGATCCTCAGGCACAGCGTGGACTCCGGGATCCGCTGGCTGCTCAGCGACGTCCTCGGCCAGTCGCTGCGCACATGGGACCAGCGCGGGCACAGCTTCCACACCGAGTACGACGCGCTGCGCCGCCCGCTCCGGACCTTCGTCAACTCCGGCGTGCTGATCGAACGCCTGGTCTACGGCGAGCAGCACCCGGAGGCGTCCGCGCGCAACCTGCGCGGCGTCGTCTACCTCCAGCTCGACCAGTCCGGCGCGGTCGAGACCGAGGCGATTGACTTCAAGGGCAATCCGCTGCGGACCGTACGCCGCCTCGCGACCGGATCGCGCGTCGCCGACGTCGGCGTCACCGGGGTGCTCGACCTAGCGGAGCTGGAGGCCACGCTCGCGCCGTTCCTGGAACCCGCCCGCTACACGGCGTCGATCGGCTACGACGCGCTCGAACGGCCGATCGCCTTGACCTCGCCGCACACGCCCGAAATGCCGGC
>DASQPY010000488.1:0-5487 GCA_035643735.1 Actinoallomurus sp.
TCTGAGCTGCAGCGGCGTTCGACCGGGCGTACCATCTACGTACTCGACGAGCCCACAACCGGTCTGCACTTCGAGGACATCCGCAAGCTCCTGGGCGTGCTGTACGTCCTCGACGAGCCGTCGATCGGGCTCCACCAGCGCGACAACCACCGGCTGCTGGAGACCCTGATCCGGCTCCGCGACATCGGCAACACGCTGATCGTCGTCGAGCACGACGAGGACACGATCCGGGCGGCGGACTGGGTCGTCGACATCGGCCCTGGCGCGGGAGAGCACGGTGGCCAGGTCGTCGTGACGGGCACCGTCGAGGAGCTGCTCGGCTCGGAGAGCTCGATGACGGGCGCCTACCTCTCGGGCCGCCGCGAGATCCCGGTCCCCGAAGGCCGCCGCAAGCGGCAGCGCGGGCGGGAGCTGGTCGTCAAGGGCGCGCACGAGCACAACCTGCACGACGTCGACGTGGCCTTCCCGCTCGGCGTGTTCACCGCGGTCACCGGGGTGTCGGGATCCGGCAAGTCGACGCTGGTCAACGACATCCTCTACCTCTCGCTCGCCAAGCAGCTGCACGGCGCGCGTACGGTCCCGGGCCGGCACAGGCGCATCAACGGGCTCGACCAGGTCGACAAGGTGGTGCACGTCGACCAGTCACCGATCGGCCGCACCCCCCGGTCCAACCCGGCCACCTACACGGGCGTCTTCGACCACGTGCGCAAGCTGTTCGCGGCCACCGCCGAGGCGAAGGTGCGCGGCTACCAGCCGGGACGGTTCTCCTTCAACGTCAAGGGCGGCCGCTGCGAGGCGTGCTCGGGTGACGGCACCATCAAGATCGAGATGCAGTTCCTGCCGGACGTCTATGTCCCCTGCGAGGTCTGCCACGGGGCCCGGTACAACCGGGAGACCCTGGAGGTCCACTACAAGGGCAAGACCATCTCCGAGGTCCTGGACATGCCGATCGAGGAGGGGCTGGAGTTCTTCGAGGCGATCCCGGCGATCCGGCGCCACCTGCAGACGCTCAACGACGTCGGTCTCGGCTACGTACGGCTCGGGCAGCCCGCGCCGACGCTGTCCGGCGGCGAGGCGCAGCGCGTGAAACTTGCTTCTGAGCTGCAGCGGCGTTCGACCGGGCGTACCATCTACGTACTCGACGAGCCCACAACCGGCCTGCACTTCGAGGACATCCGCAAGCTCCTGGGCGTGCTGGGCCGTCTCGTCGACGGGGGTAACACCGTCATCGTCATCGAGCACAACCTCGACGTCATCAAGACGGCCGACTGGATCATCGACATGGGGCCAGAAGGCGGCTCGCGCGGTGGCACGGTCGTCGCCACCGGCACGCCCGAGCAGGTCGCGAAGATCGAGGAGAGTCACACCGGCCAGTTCCTCGCCAAGGTCCTCAAGTGACGCGTCGCGCCCTGACGCGCGGCCGGGTTTGAGGAAAGCCGGTTCGCGAATTGAACCGATCCGGTGGTTCCCCCGTGCAGTCAGGGAAGGCATCGATGCCAAGGAGGACCCAAATGCCGTTCGATCCGTCCAAGCCCGAACCAGAGTCCAGCCGCCGGGGGATGCTGCTCGGAGTCGGCCTCGTCGGCCTCGCCGGCACCCTGAGCGCCTGCGGCGGCTCGAAGGACGCCTCGTCGGACGATGGCTCACAGGGCGGCGACAAGAGCAGCGGGGGTGCCCTGGGCAAGGCCAGCGACGTCCCGGTCGGCGGCGGAAAGATCTACAAGTCCGAGAAGGTCGTCGTCACGCAACCGAAGCAGGGCGAGTTCAAGGCCTTCAGCGCCGTCTGCACCCACCGCGGCTGCACCGTGGACTCCGTCTCCGACGGAAAAATCCACTGCCCGTGCCACGGCAGCGCCTACAACGTGGCCGACGGCTCGGTCGCCAACGGCCCCGCGTCCAAGCCCCTGCCGGCCAAGTCCGTCGCCGTCCAGAACGGCGAACTCAAGCTCAGCTGACCCACGCGCCACGTCGCGGTCCCGGTGCCCAACCGCGACCGCGACACGCCCGCCCGCCCTCCCGGCCCGCTGCGCGCGTCTGGCCGTGAGGACTCGTTCGTGGCGCGGGTGCGATGTCGTGGTTTCGCCCTCACCGCAATCGCGACAGGCAGGTCGGCATTCGGTCGCTGGGGCCGTGCAGGATGCGTTTGTGGCCCGGGGGTACGTCGTGGGTCCGCTTTCACTGTGATCGCGGCGTGCGCGCTGCGACGCGCACGTCCGGCTCCGCGCACGCGGCGCAGGTCTGGCCGTGGCCGGCGCGGCTGGTCATCAGGGATTGTCCGAGGTTTCCGGTCTGAGGTTCCTTCGCCGAGGCGCGGCTGGCCGCGAGGAGGGCTTTTCTGAGCCGACCGGTCTGCGGGGCGTGTTCCCTGACGGCCGGCCGGGGCGGGTTATGGCCGGGCGGCCGTCTTGTCGGTGCCCGCTGGCATGCTCTGGCCATGGCCGACATTCCCGAAGACAACTATGCGCCGCCGTGGGAGGCCGATCCTCGCCGTTCGCCTCCGCTCGTCGGCGGGGAGCGCGAGATCCTCACCGCGTTCCTTGACTGGCACCGGCAGACGTTCGCGCTCAAGTGTGCCGGGGTCTCCGCCGGGCGACTGTCCGAAAAGGGCATCCCTCCGTCGGGGCTCAGCCTGCACGGGTTGCTGCGCCATCTCACCGGAGTCGAGCGATGGTGGTTCAGGGTCCAGTTCGCCGGAGAGGAGCTGCCGCTCCTCTACTACTCCGATGACGATCCCAACCAGGACTTCGACGCTCTGGACGGTGACGTCACCGAGGCGTTCGCGCTCTGGGAGAGCGAGTGCGAGCGTGCCCGGCAGATCGTCGCGCGGGCCGGTTCGCTGGATGAGACCGGCATCCGGCAGCGGACCGCCGAGCCGTTCTCCCTGCGCTGGGCGCTCGTGCAGATGATCGCCGAGTACGCCCGCCACAACGGCCACGCGGACCTCCTGCGCGAGCGGATCGACGGTGCGACGGGATACTGAGTGCGGGCGCTGGCATCGGTGACCGGCAGATCCGTCGCGCCCGGCCGACGCAGTGGCGGCGGGCGTGCGGTGGCGGGGGCCTGGTCGGCCGTGACGGGGATACACCTCAGGGGACGGCAGTGATGGCAGTGGGCAGTCGATGCGGGGCGTGTCAGGTCAACGCCAGCTCGGCGAAGAGACTCGCGGTAACGGTGATTCGGCCGGGTGGCCGCTCATTCGAGGTGAGGAGGCGTGATGACCACGCGACGGCAGGGAGACGGCGATGGCGCTGGAGGGTGGCCGAGCCGGGTCGCGACCGGCCAACGCGGCGTACACCGCCCGGCTCGGCACTAGGCTGACGGACGTGGCAGATCCGGCGTCGTACCGGCCCGCCCCAGGTACCATCCCCGAATCGCCCGGGGTGTACCGATTCCGTGACACGAACGGCAGGGTCATCTACGTAGGCAAGGCGAAAAACCTGCGTGCCCGGCTCAATTCGTACTTCGCCGACTTCGCCGGGCTGCATCCGCGTACGCAGACGATGTTGCAGACGGCGGCGAGTGTCGAATGGACGGTGGTCGGCACCGAGGTCGAGGCGCTGCAGCTCGAATACTCGTGGATCAAGGAGTACGACCCGCGGTTCAACGTCAAGTACCGCGACGACAAGTCCTACCCCTACCTCGCCGTGACGATGAACGAGGACGTCCCGCGGGTGCAGGTGATGCGCGGCGCCAAGAAGAAGGGCGTGCGCTACTTCGGGCCGTACTCCCACGCGTGGGCGATCCGGGAGACCGTCGATCTGCTGCTGCGGGTCTTCCCGGTGCGTACGTGCTCCGCCGGGGTGTTCCGGCGGCAGCAGCAGATGGGCCGGCCCTGCCTGCTCGGCGACATCGGCAAGTGCTCGGCTCCTTGCGTCGGCCGGATCAGCGAGGACGGACACCGGGACGTCGCCGCGGACTTCTGCGACTTCATGGCCGGCGACACCGCGCGTTTCATCAGGGCGCTGGAGAAGGACATGCGCGCCGCCGCCGGGGAGCAGGAGTACGAGCGCGCCGCCCGGCTGCGCGACGACATCCGGGCCCTGCAACGCGCCCTGGAAAAGCAGTCCGTGGTGCTCGGCGACACGACCGACTGCGACGTGATCGCCCTGGCCGACGACCAGCTCGAGGCCGCCGTTCAGGTGTTCTACGTACGCGGGGGGCGCATCCGCGGTCAGCGCGGATGGGTCGTCGACAAGGTCGAGGACGTCACCGCCGGAGAGCTCGTCGAGCAGTTCGTCCTTCAGATGTACGGCGACGTGGCGGGTGACGCGGTGCCCCGCGAGATCCTGGTGCCGACGCTGCCGCCCGAGCAGGACGCGGTGGTTGAGCTGCTCACCGAGCACCGCGGCGGCCGCGTGGACCTGCGGGTGCCCCGTCGGGGTGACAAGAAGACGCTCATGGAGACGGTCGAGCGCAACGCCAAGGAGTCGTTCAAGCAGCACAAGACGCGCCGCGCCGCCGACCTGACCAGCCGCAGCAAGGGGCTGCAGGAGATCCAGGACGCCCTCGAGCTCGACCAGGCGCCGCTGCGCATCGAGTGCTACGACGTCTCGAACCTCCAGGGCACCCACGTCGTGGCCTCGATGGTCGTCTTCGAGGACGGCCTGCCGCGCAAGAGCGAATACCGCAGGTTCTCCATCAAGACCGTCGAGGGCCAGGACGACGTACGGTCCATCAACGAGGTGATCGCCCGGCGGTTCCGCCGCTACCTCGAGGAGACGGAGAAGACCGGTGAGCTGGACGTCCTCGGCGAACCCGAGGAGGGCGGCCCGATCGACCCGGAGACCGGCCGCCCGCGCAGGTTCGCCTACCCGCCCAACCTCGTCGTGGTCGACGGCGGCCCGCCACAGGTGGCGGCCGCCCAGCGCGCACTCGACGCGCTCGGCATCGACGATGTCAGCCTGTGCGGCATCGCCAAGCGGCTGGAGGAGGTCTGGCTGCCCGGCGAGGAGGACCCCGTGATCCTGCCGCGCAACAGCGAGGGTATGTACCTCCTGCAACGGGCGCGCGACGAGGCGCACGACTTCGCCATCAGGTACCACCGCAACAAGCGGTCCAAGAGCATGATCGTCAGTGAGCTCGATGCCGTGCCGGGACTGGGGCCGAGCCGGCGCACGGCGCTGATCAAGCATTTCGGGTCGGTGAAGCTGCTCAAGGAGGCCGGACCCGACGAGATCGCCGAGGTTCCGGGCATTGGACGGCGCACCGCTGAGACCATTGTCGCGGCACTGCACGCGCAGGACGGGGGAACAGGGACGTGAGTGATCTCCGAAGCGACAGACCCGGCGGGGTGACGTCGCCGCCGGGGGCGGGCGGCCTCGCCTGCCGGCACCCCGGAAAGCAGGCGAGCGAGCGACGCCAGGCCCACGCCGGTGGCGCTGAGCACATCGCGTCCGCACCGGCCGCGCCTGGGCTGTCCTGGGCACGCGGCAGTGGGGAACCCCGCCTGGCCGTCCACCCGAGTCGGCGCCTGAGCGTCGCCTCACG
>DASQPY010000489.1:0-8560 GCA_035643735.1 Actinoallomurus sp.
GGCCGCGCTGAGCTTCGCCCTGTCCGGAATCGAGGCGGAGCTGCTCACCGGCGACCTGTTCGCGCCGGTCGAGGGCCGGGAGTTCGACCTGGTCGTGTCCAACCCGCCGTTCGTCATCTCCCCGGACCGGCGGTTCGGCTACCGCGAGTCCGGACTCCAGGGGGATGAGATCTGCCGCCGGCTCGTACGGCAGGCGCCGCGCCACCTGGCCGAGGACGGCTGGTGTCACCTGCTCGCCAACTGGCTGCACGTCGACGGCGAGGACTGGCACGAACGCGTCGCCGGCTGGATCGAGGGCGTGGACGGCTGGGTCGTCCAGCGGGACGTACAGGACCCGGCGGAGTACGCCGAACTCTGGCTGCGCGACTCATGCGAGGCGGGCACCCCTGAGTACCGCGAGCGCTGTGACGCCTGGCTGGAGCACTTCGAGCGGCAGAAGGTCACCGGTATCGGCTTCGGCTGGATCACTCTGCGTCGTTCCGGCGGCGAGGACGTACGCATCGAAGACCTGCGGCACGCCGTCGACCTGCCCGTGGGCGCCTATGTGGAAAACCTCATGCGCGGCCGTCCGGATCTGACGCCCGCCACGACGCTGCGCACCGCCGAGGGGATCGTCCAGGAGCAGATCGGCCCGCCGGGCGCCGAGGACCCCGAGCGCATCGTGCTGCGGCAGACCCACGGGTTGCGCCGGGCCGCCCAGGTCGGCACGGTCGAGGCGGCGCTCGCCGGTGCCTGCGACGGCGACCTCCCGCTCGGCCCGCTGCTGGAGGCGATCGCCCAGCTCACCGGCGCCGACCCCGGCGGCGTACGCGAACGCGCCCTTGCCGTGATGCCGGATCTCGTCGCCGATGGGTTCTTTGACATCATCGGCTGATGGTTCCGATTCGTACGCTCACGCTCGGCGTGGCCGAGCCGCATCCGCTGTCCGGCGACGTCATCGCCAAGGCCGCCGAGGCGCTGCGCCGCGCCGAAGCGGCGTGCCGCGACGACGGCCGCGAGGTGCAGACGCTGCGGCTGTCCACCCGTCCGGTCTTCGGCGACATGACGCCGACCGCCGCATATGCGCGTGATCTGCAGGCGATGCTCGACGACGCGGGGCTCGTCTACTGCTCGCTGGGTCCGGCGACCTCGGGCGTTGAGATCATTCCCGACCTGCTGGTCGGCAACGACGCCCTGAACTGCACGGTCCGGCTGGACGGCAACACCGGCGCGGCGCGGCCGGCCGCCGAGGCGATGCTGCGGCTCGCGAACGAGACCGAAGAGGGTTTCGGCAACTTCCGGTTCGCCGCGCTGGCGTGCGTGCCCGCCGGCGCGCCGTTCTTCCCCGCCGCCTACCACGAGGGGCCGGCGAACCTCACCGTCGGCCTGCAGGGTGCGAGCATCGCCGTCCAGGCCGCCCAGGGCGGACTGGACGGGCTGACCGAGCGCGCCGCCGCGGCGATCACCACGGAGGCGACACCGGTCGTACGGCTCGTCGAGCGGGTGGCCTCGGAGCTGGGCGTGGTCTTCGGCGGGATCGACCTGTCGCCGGCGCCCAACGGCACCGACAGCATCGGCGCTGCGTTCGAGGCGACGTCCGGCGAGTTCGGCGCCCCCGGCACGCTCGCGACGGCGGCCGCGCTGACCGCCGCCCTTCGCGGCACCACCCTGCCGACCTGTGGATACAACGGGCTGATGCTCCCGGTGATGGAGGACGTCGTCCTCGCGCGCCGCTGGGAGGAGGGCCGGATCGGCCTGCACGACCTGCTGGCCTACTCCTCGGTCTGCGGTACCGGCCTGGACACGGTCCCGCTGCCGGGCGACAGCTCGGCCGACGACATCGCCCGGCTGCTCCTGGACGTCACCGCGCTGGCCGTACGCCTGCGCAAGCCCCTGTCGGCGCGGTTGTTCCCGGTGCCGGGTACGAGCACCGGCGACCGTACGGCCTTCACCTCGCCCTACCTCACCAACACCACGGTCAGGTGGTGACGCGGGCGATCGCCTCCAGGCTGGCCGACACGTAGGCCTGCGGGGCGGCGAGGAAGACGTCGTGGTCCTCCTGGATCGTGATCACGTCGGCGCCGAGCCGCTGCGCCATGTCCCGCTGGTCGCGGGGCGGCACCGCGCTGTCCTTGGTCGTCACCACGACGACGGTCGGCACATCGGCCAGCGCCGTGACGTGCGGGCGGAAGTCGAAGTCGTACTCGGCGAGCATGACGTCGATGATCGTCCGCGGATGGCACTGCACGAGCTCCCGTCGCAGCCACGGCCACAGCAGCTTGGTCTGGGTGCTCCGGTCACGCGTGTCGCTGAAGAAGCGCAACGGCGCCGTGCGTCCCACGCCGAGCGCGGCGAACGGCCGGACCGCCTTCAGCAAGGGCTTGGTCAGCTTGTCGACGATGCTGTCGAAACGGAGCGCGGTGGACTGCAGCACCAGCCCGGCGACCCGGTCGGGGTACCGGCGGGCCAGGTCCAGCCCGATCGGCCCACCGAGGGAGTAGCCGAAGACGATGACCGACTCGATGCCGAGCGCGTCGAGTAGGGCGACGTGGTCATCGGCGCTGTCCTCGATGGTGAACCGTTCCGGCCGCCGCAGCCCCCGGCCGTGCCCGCGGTGGTCCATCGCCACCAGTCCACCCGGAATTCTGGGCATGAGGTGGCAGAAGTTCACATCCGCGGTGAGGGTCCAGCCATGCAGCAGGAGTACAGGGGCGGGGCCTTCGACGACGCGGGCGGTGACCCTGCCACGGCCGGGCAGGTCCACCACGCGGACGGGCGGCAGGTCGGGTTCGATCACGCTGGCGCCGACCCGGCCCAGCGGTCGCATCAATCCGAGTCCTCTGCGGAGGTCGGCCTGCGCACCCATATCCAGAGCTTCGCATGGCTAACGAACCGGGGAAATGAGACGGTTGTCACATCGATGTGCCCGGCCATACGTGCCCGCTGGATACTGTGGACAGTGATGGAGCAGATCCTGGTGAGCGCCTGTCTGCTGGGCCAGCCCGTGCGCTTCGACGGCACCGGCAAGCGCAGCCACGACGCCCTGTTCGAACTCTGGCGGAGCGAGGGCCGCCTCGTCCCGTTCTGCCCCGAGGTACGCGGCGGGCTCCCGGTGCCGCGCCAGCCCGCGGAGATCTGCGGCGGCTTCGGCGAGGACGTGCTGGACGGACGGGCCAAGGTTCTCACGCGCGCGGGCGATGACGTCACGCGGCACTTCGTCGTGGGCGCCTGGCAGGCCCTCGAGCAGGCGCGTGCCTGCGGCGCGCGGATCGCGATCCTCAAGGAGGGCAGTCCGTCCTGTGGCAGCCTCCAGATCCACGACGGCACGTTCAACGGTCGCAAGATTCCCGGCGAGGGCGTGACGGCCGCGCTGTTGGAGCGGCACGGCATCGCCGTCTTCGGCGAGGACGCCCTCGAAGCGGCCGCCGAGCGGCTGGCCGAGCTCGAGCATCCTTGACCTGAACCGATATTGAGGTTGAACACTGCTCCGCAGACGACAAGGGAGCAGTGATCATCATGCGAGCGATTCAGGTGGAGCGGTTCGGCGGGCCGGAGGTGCTGGTGGCGGCCGACCTGCCGGATCCGGTGGCCGGGCCGGGGCAGGTGGTGGTCGGGGTGTCCGTCGCGGACGTCGGTTTCGTCGAGACGCAGATCCGGGCCGGCGGGTTCGGCGAGCACTTCGCGGTGACCCTGCCGTACGTGCCCGGCCATGGGGTGACGGGTCAGGTGATCTCAGTGGGCGAGGGGGTGGACGCCGACCGGCTGGGCCGGCGCGTCGCCGGCTACATCGGAGACCAGGGTGGCCGCGGCGGGTACGCCGAACGGGTGGCGCTCCCGGCGGACGAGCTGGTCCCGGTGCCGGACGGGCTGGGCCTGCGCGAGGCGGCGGCGCTGCTGCACGACGGCGTGACCGCGCTGCGAGTCATGGAGGTGACCGGTGTACGGGCCCGGGAGCACGTCCTGGTCACGGCGGCAGGAGGGGGCATGGGCATCCTGCTCGTACAGCTCGCGCACGCGGCCGGCGCGCGTGTGGTCGCTGCGGCCCGTGGCAAGCGGAAGCTGGATCTGGTCAGGGAGCAGGGTGCGGACGTCGTGGTCGACTACTCCGAGCCCGGCTGGACCTCGGTGGTTCGCGAGGCGACCGAGGGCGCGGGCGCCGATGTGGTGTTCGACGGGGCGGGCGGTGAGATCGGGCAGGCGGCGTTCGCGGTGACGGCGCACGGCGGCCGGTTCTCGGCACACGGTGCCCCGTCCGGTGGGTTCGCCATCCTGGATCCCGCCGAGCGAGAGCGGCGCGGGGTGACGGTGCGCGGGATCGAGCACCTCCAGCTCGCTCCGGACGACATGAGGCGGATGCTGGCGCGGGCGCTGTCCGAGGCCGCGGCGGGGCGGATGCGGCCGGTGATCGGCCAGACGTTCCCCCTCGAACGCGCGGCCGACGCGCACACGGCGATCGAGGCCCGCGCGGTCGTCGGGAGGACCCTCCTGCTGACCTGAGGACCTAAACGCGACATGTCTTGACGGTCGCGATAACGCGATATATCTTCTCTGAAAACGAGAGTTACTGGCCCCAGCTCAAGTCGGCCTGAACGCCGTTCCTCGCCGACGAACGCCGTTCTTCATGCGAGCGACGTTTGTAGCATAGAGCATCGTTCGCCCAGCACTCGGAGGAGATCATGACAACGACCGCGGACGCCCTACCGGGCCCGACCACGGCACCCGAGCCGTACCCCCTGCGCTGGATCGCGCTGTTCGTCCTGCTGGCCGCCGAGGTCATGGACCTGCTCGACGCGCTGATCACTAACATCGCGGCCCCGTCGATCCGGGCCGACATCGGCGGCAGCGCGAGCACGATCCAGTGGCTCGGCGCCGCCTACACGCTGGCCATGGCGGTCGGCCTGATCACCGGCGGCCGGCTGGGCGACATCGTCGGCCGCAGGCGGATGTTCATCATCGGTGCGCTGGGCTTCACCGCCGGATCGCTGCTGTGCGCGGTGTCGCAGTCGCCCGAGACGCTGATCGCGTTCCGCGGGGTCCAGGGCATCTTCGGCGCCGTGATGCTCCCGCAGGGGCTGGGCCTGATCAAGGAGATGTTCTCCGAGAAGGAGATGGCCTCGGCGTTCGGCATGTTCGGGCCGGTCATGGGCCTGTCCTCGGTCGGCGGGCCGGTCCTGGCCGGCTGGCTGATCGGCGCCGACTACTTCGGCACCGGCTGGCGCATGATCTTCCTGATCAACCTGCCGCTCGGCCTGCTCGCGGTGCTCGGCGGCCTGAAGTTCCTGCCGGAGTCCAGGGCGGCGAAGCCGCCGCGCCTGGACCTGGTCGGCGTGGTGCTGGCCGCCCTCGCCTCACTGCTGGTCGTCTACCCGCTGGTGCAGGGCCGCGAGCTCGGCTGGCCCGCATGGACCTTCGTCTCGATGGCCGTCGCGGTCGCCGTCTTCGGTCTCTTCGGCTGGTACGAGTCGCGCAAGCTCCGTACCGGGGGCGACCCGCTCGTGGTCCCGAGCCTGTTCCGCAAGCGTGGCTTCACGGGCGGCCTGATCGTCGGCCTGGTCTTCTTCGCGGGCATCGCCGGGTTCTCGCTGGTTTTCAGCCTCTTCACCCAGCTCGGGCTCGGCTACTCACCGCTGAAGGCCGGTCTCGCGGGCGTGCCGTGGTCGCTCGGCATGGTCGCTGGGTTCGGCGTGGCCCAGGCCGTGCAGAAGTTCGGCCGCACGGTCATCCACTGCGGGATCGTCGTCATGGCGGGCGGCGTCGCGAGCGTCGTGCTCACGCTGCACCTTGCCGGCATCGGTGTGACCCCGTGGCAGCTCATACCCGCGCTGGTCCTGACCGGTGTGGGGATGGGCGTGCTGATGGCGCCGTTCTTCGACATCGTGCTCGCCGGAGTCGAGACGCACGAGACCGGTTCGGCCTCCGGCGCTCTCACCGCCGTCCAGCAGCTCGGCAGCGCCCTGGGTGTCGCGGTGCTCGGCACGCTGTTCTTCGGCATCCTCGGGAGCCACGTCGCCACGGCCGCCGACTCGGTCGCGCCGAAGACGCTCGCCGCGGCCGGGGTCTCCGGACCGGCGCGGGACCACCTCGTGGTCGCGCTGCGTACCTGCGGTCACGACCGCGCCGCGGCCGAGGACCAGGAGCAGATGCCCGGCTCGTGCGTACGCCTGGCGAGAGAGCTGCGTACGGCCCCGGCGCCGGTCCGGCGCGCGGTCGCGGAGGCCGCCGAGGTCGCGGCCAAGCGAGGGTTCAGCAACGCCATGAAACTCACGCTGTGGGTCGAGGTCGGCCTGCTGGGGCTGACCTTCGCCGCGGCGTTCCTGCTTCCGCTCCGTGCCCGTCCCGAGGAATGAGACGCGACGGGCCGTTCCCGCCGGGGCGGCCCGTACGCACCGCTACTCCAGTTGTCGCCGGCGGCGGCGTTCGAGCTTCTCGCGCTTGCGTTCCTCCTTGCGGCGCTTCAGCTCCGCTTCCGGCGCCCTGCGCTGCACGCTCACGCCACCCCAGAACGCCAGGCCGTTGACGACGATCTGCGGCGCCCCGGCCGAGCCCACACCGGTCGCGCGTTGGTCGAAACCGCCCATGATGCCGATGCCGTTGACGTGCACCTCGACGTCCTCCGGCACGAGGATCTCGATGCCGCCCATGATGGCCCACGCGTTGATCGTCACCTTCGGCGCGGCGAACCGCGCCTCCCGCAGATCCAGCTGACCACCGCCCCAGAACGCCACCGCGTTGAACGTCTCGGGCATGACCCACGTGCCCTTGCGCTCAAAGCCGCCCATGATGCCGATTCCGAGCGATGAGGTGGGGACCCCGCCGATCCGATCGCCGCGTGGAACCGCCGGTGCGGCCGGTGCGGAGGAGGGCGACGGCAGGTCACGCGTGATGGGCTCGAGGTCGCCATACGTCTTCGCCGCGTACACTGCGGTCAGTCGTTCGTCGAGTTCCTCCAGGTCAAGCCTGCCATCCCCGGCGGCATCACGAAGGATCGAGGCGACGTTGTCCCGTTCGACGTCTGAGATTCGCATCTCATGACGCTCGGGGGGATTCATCATGCGGACAGCCTAAATCGCCGGGTCGAGACTGCGTAGTGCACTTCCCCTCCGGCGTTCTTGGAGGAGCGGTGAACAAGAGGCGTACGGCGTTGCTCGCGTCGATCGCACTGAGCGGCGGGACGGCTCTCGCGGCGACCCTGGGGCCCGCGGCACACGCTGCCGCGTTCGACCCGTGTTCGGCGGTCGGCCAGGGAAGACTCCGCTACGGCGTGGGTACGGCCACGCATCTGGTGCTCGCGATCTCATCCGGCTACTCCTCCAACTACGTGACCGTCACCGAGTGCGCGAAGAAGGGGCGCTCGTGGACAAAAGTGGCCGAGGTTCCCGGGCGCGCCGGGCTGAACGGCTTCGCCCGGCCGGGCGAGAAACGCGAAGGTGACGGCAGGAGCCCGACCGGCTCCTTCACGTTCACCGAGGCGTTCGGAATGGCGAACCCCGGCACGAAGCTGGCCTACCGCACGCTGCGCGACTCGGGCGACTGCTGGGGCGCGACCCCTGGTCAGAGCCATTACAACGACTACTACTCGGGCACGTGCCGCCCCGCCGACGAGAACCTTTCGGCGATCATGCAGCTCGGTTCGTACCGCCAGGCGGCCGTCATCGACTACAACCGCCCGAAGGCCGTCTCCGGGCACGGTTCGGCGATCTTCTTCCACGTCGGCGGCCGGACTCCCACGGCCGGCTGCATCTCGATCGAGGAGGGCGCGCTGCGCGGAATCCTACGCACACTGGCGCCCGGCGACCGGATGGTCATGGGGCCTAGGTCGGCGCTCTTCCGGTCCTAGGACCGGTGTCCGATGGTGCGCCCAGGCCCGCGTGTGGCGCAATGAACCTGTGAACGACTCATGGGTGGACGCCTACCTTGCCCGGATAGGCGCCGAACGGCCCGTACGTCCCGACGCCGGAGCCCTGCGCGAGCTGCATCTTCGCCACCTGCGCTCGGTGCCCTTCGAGAACCTGTCCATCCATCTGGGCGAGGACATCGTCCTCGACCCCGAGGCGCTGGTCGCCAAGATCGTCGACCGCCGCCGCGGCGGCTTCTGCTACGAGCTGGGCGGCGCGTTCGCGACGCTGCTCACGGCCCTTGGCTTCGAGGTCGACATGCTGGCCGCCCGGGTGTTCGCCGGCGATGAGCCGGGCCTGCCGTACGACCATCTGGCCCTGCGCGTCGGGCCCTGGCTCGCCGACGTCGGCTTCGGCAGCCACACGCACTACCCGCTGCGGCTGGACGAGCGTGGCGACCAGGCCGACCCCGGCGGCGTCTTCCGCGTCGCCGAGACCCCCGAAGGCGACCTGGACGTCTTCAAGGACGGCCGGCCCGAGTACCGCCTGGAGACCCGCTCACGGAAACTGGGCGACTTCGAGTCGGGCTGCTGGTGGAACCGCACGTCGCCGAAGTCGCACTTCACCCGGTCCCTGGTCTGCTCGAGGCTCACCGGACCCGGGCACGTGACGCTGAGCGGGCGGACGCTGATCCGCACGGAGAACGGCGAGCGTGACGAGCGCGAGCTCGGCGACGACGCCGACGT
>DASQPY010000490.1:0-5534 GCA_035643735.1 Actinoallomurus sp.
CGTAGTAGGCGTTGGTGTAGTTGGCGCTGAAGTTCGGGTCACGGTAGCTCGTGCCCTCGGTCGCCTTGATGTAGGCGAACTTCGCGCCCTGGTTCTTGACGGTGGTCCAGTTGATCGTGCCCTGCCAGTGGCTCACGTCGAGCCCGGGCAGCCCACCGGGGGCGAGCTTGGGCGTGATGGTGACCCGCTGGCCTTCGTGGGCGGCGATGGTCGAACCCATCCAGTCACGCTCGGGGTGGGCCATGGGGTTGGGGGTCGCGGCACCAGCGGGGACGGTGAGGCCGATGGTCGCGACACTGGCGACGGCAGCGAGTGTCGTGGCGGACTTCAGCCAGCCGAAGCGACGGCGGGGGGATGCAGCCATGGGGGTTCTCCTTCAAGGGGGCGGGTCCATGAGGACTGGCAGCACCTAGATTTCGACAGATTTTGACCTCCCTGGCAATGGCGAGGAAGGAATTTTTCTTACCGGGGCTTTACCGGCCGTGCGTTTCGCCACGTAAACGATGCGGGTAACCGGCCACGGCCGGATCCGGCCAAAGGGCCGCCGAGCGACTCCGGACGGCCGGGCCGAAACCGAGGCCCGCACCGTTCGGGTCAGACCGTAATCAGCCCGGGCGGTCCGGGCCCGACGGGAACCCGAACCCCCGTCGACTCCCGGCCGAACAGAGCCCGAACCCGCTGCGCCAGCGCGGAAGCCACTCCTTTCGGCCTCTGACCAGTGACATCAACCCTGCGACCCGCAGTGAGAACAGTTAAGCATCCACTTGACTATCTCACGACCACGCCTATACTTAAGCATATGCTTAACCATGACGTCTCGCTGGAGCGGGTGTTCCAGGCCCTGGCGGACCCCACCAGACGGGACATCGTCGAGCGCCTGACGCGCGGGCCCGCCTCGGTCAGCGCGCTCGCCGAGCCCCTGGCCATGTCGCTGCCGGCGGTCATGCAACACCTGCAGGTCCTTGAGGCGTGCGGGCTGGTCCGCTCGGAGAAGGTCGGCCGGGTCCGTACCTGTCATGTCGAACCACCCGCGCTCCGGGCCGCCGAAGACTGGCTCGCCCGGCAACGCACCGCCTGGGAGACCCGGCTCGACCGCCTGGGCGACTACCTGACCGACTCACCGGAGGACGAGGGAAACTCATGACCGATCGCCACGTGACCCACGCCACGTTCACGCTCGAGCGCCTCTACCCGGCCTCGCCCGCCCGCGTCTTCGCGGCCTGGGCCGACCCGGCCGCGAAGGCCCGCTGGTTCGCCGCTCCGGGAGGCGAGCACGAGCTCGACTTCCGCGTCGGCGGCCGGGAGGTCAACCGCGGCCGGCACGGCGATGGGCCGCTGCTGAAGTTCGAGTCCCACTACCAGGACATCGTCCAGGACGAGCGGATCGTCTACTCCTCCACTCTCCACTCCGAACAGACCCTGACCACGGTGTCGCTGACGACGGTAACGCTGACCACGGCCGAGCCCGGCCGGGCCGACGGCGGCACTCGTCTCGTCCTCACCGAGCAGGGCACCTACCTCGACGGGCACGAGGACCCGGCCTGGCGGGAGCGGGGCACGGCCGGCTGGCTCGCCGCCCTGGACACCGAGCTGCGGCAGCGGAAATGAGCGCCGCCCACCGCCGGCGGGTGCTCGCGCTGCTGGGCGCCGCGTTCTTCATGACCATCCTGGACGGCACCAGCCTGCTCACCGCACCGCCCTCGATCGAGAACGACCTTCACCTCGGTGGCCCGGCGATCCAGCGGACCGTGACGGCGTACGCGCTGGCGTTCAGCGGGCCGCTGCTGCTGTTCGGTCGCGCCGTCTGTGCCGCCCCGGCGGTGCTGCGGGAGAGCCGCGGCCCCGTACGCGGCCGGCCGTTCGACGTGGCAGCCGGCGCCGTGACGGTGACCCTGGCCCTGGCCCTGGCCCTGCTCGTGTACGCGAGTCTGGCCGCCGCTTTGACCCTGCTCACCGGGCACCCGGAACGCCGACTCGAGAATCGACGCGAATTCGATTATCTCGGCTCTGACCGAGCGTAGCGATCCCCCCTGCGCGCCCATCTGAATACGTGCCGTCGGGACACATTCTCGTGCAGTAAAATTGCTGCACAAAAGACCGTTCCGGCAACGACTTAACGCCTTCATGTCAGGCTTCTCGACGAACCAGAATTTGTCCCCTGATAATGGAGGGCATGACCGCCTCACGGCTTGTCGGCGCGCTTCACCTGCCGGACGGCTCCTGGATACGCGGCCGTGGCCTGCGCCGCCCGCCGCCCGGCGGGCCGGCCCCCGATTTCGGTCTCTACCTCGGCTCGCGCTGTCTTCGCCGCCGCCACGACGGTGAGCTGTCCTGGCCGCACTCCTGGATCGAGTGGCCCGACTTCCTGCTGCCGCGCGATACGCCCCAGGCGGTCCGGGAGATCCATGACCTGCGCGAGCGGGCACGGGCCGGGGCGCGGGTCGAGGTCGCGTGCGGTGGCGGCGTCGGGCGTACCGGCACGGTCATCGCCTGCCTCGTGGTCATGACCGGGCCGGCCCCGGCCGACGCCATCGCCTGGACCCGGGCCAACCACCACTCGCGGGCCGTGGAGACACCCTGGCAGCGCGGATGGGTGTCCCGTTTCCCGCACCACTGACCCCGGGCGGGTGCCCCTCTGAGGGGGTAGGGGCTCGCGGTACCGTACGAGGGCGATGATTGTCCTCGCCCAGCGGATCGGAGCCGTCGTGGATCGTCAGGAACTGCGTGACCGCCAGGCGCCACTGAAGGTCCGCTACCGGGAGGACCCGTCGTCCGCGCTGGTGACCCTGAAGGCCGAGGGCACTCTCGGCGAGGGCGTGACCTGCAAGGTCGACACCGGCCGGGCACTGGCCGAGGCCGGGCTGCACCCGGCGAGCGGCGGCGACGGCACTTCCCTGTGCTCCGGCGACATGCTCCTGGAGGCCCTGGTGGCCTGCGCGGGAGTCACCCTCCGCGCGGTCGCGACCTCACTCGGGCTCGACGTACGCGACGGGACCGTACGCGCCGAGGGCGACCTGGATTTTCGCGGCACACTCGCGGTGGACAAGGGGACCCCGGTCGGCCTCACCGCGATCCGCCTGGCGTTCGACCTCGACACCGACGCCTCACCGGATGAGCTCGAGACGCTGATCCGGCTGACCGAGCGCTACTGCGTGGTCCTTCAGACCCTTACGACGTCACCCAAGGTCTCGGTGACCTCTAGCGCTCCCGGTCGTTGACGGCCTCGGTGCAGTTCGGCGGACCGCCGTTCGCCGCCGCCTGCTCGAGCAGGCTGTAGAGCGTCTCGCGCTGGGTCTCGTCGAGCGCGCCCAGCACCTCATTCTCAACCGCCGCGAGCGCGCACTCGGCCGTGCACAGCCGGTCCACGCCTGCGTCGGTGAGCTCGACGACGTGACGGCGCCGGTCCTCGGGTGAGCGCCGGCGCTCGATCAGCGCTTCCGCCTCAAGCTCGTTGAGCAACCCGACGACGTTGGTCCCGTCCATCTCCAGCATGGTCGCGAGCGCCTGCTGTGAGCAGCCCCCGCGTCCGCGCAACACGGTGAGGGCGACCAGATGCCGCGGCCGGAGGCCGAGCGGCGCCAGCACCGACTCCGCGCGCAGCCGGATCCGTCGCGCCAGGTGATCGAGCAGCGCGCCCGACCGGTGCGCGGGCTGGTTTTCGACGGGCAGTGGAGCCACGAACGAAGTGTATCCGAGGGCGCCTTGAATCCATGTGGTACAAATGATTTGCCTTACACGAACCATCTATGGGAGATCATCGACATGGCTCACCTGCTGCACATCGACTCGAGCATCCGGGGCGAGCACTCCATCAGCCGCAGGCTCACCGCCCGCGCGGCCGACGCGTGGCGCGCCGCGCATCCCGGGGGCACCGTCACGTACCGCGACCTGGGGCGCGAGCCTCTACCGCACCTCGACGCGGCCGGCGGCCTGGCGCGGATGACGCCCCCCGACCAGCACACCGCGGCCCAGGCCGCCTCGTTCGAGCTCACCCACCGTCTGGTCGAGGAGGTGAGGCAGGCCGACACGGTCGTGCTCGGCCTCCCGCTCTACAACTACGGCGCACCCAGCAGCGTCAAGGCATGGGTCGATCACCTCGTCGCCCCGGGACTTTCGATCGACCCCGAGAGCGGCACCGGCCTCCTCGGCGGCCGTGAGTTCCTCGTCCTCGCGTCCCGTGGCGGCGGCTACGGAGAGGGCACGCCGCGCGACGGATGGGACCACGCCGAGACGTGGCTGCCGCACGGCGTGGCGGTGACGGGTCTGGAGCCGCGCTTCATCACGGCCGAGCTCACGCTCGCCGAGTCGACGCCCGCGATGGCCGAGCTGATCCCGCTGGCCGAAAAGAGCCTCGCCGCCGCCGAAGAGGCGATCGACAGGCTGTGGTCCGCCGAGTCCGTCCTGGCCTGAAGGCCGGCACCCGCCGGGTGCCCACCGATCCGTCACCGGTGGGCACCCGGCCCGGACTCCTCCGGTCCCGTCCGCGTCAGACGTGTCGGCGTCAGACGCGCCCCAGGGCGGCGTCCTCCTCGGGGGCGGACGCTCGCCCTGCTGCCCGATCCCAGGGGCCGGGATCGGCGGTACGGCGGGCGATCGCCGGACCCAGGGCTCCGACGCCGAGGGCGGCGCCCACCCCCGCGATGGCGCTGAACCACCAGACGACGGCGGGACCGACGGTGGCGTAGACGGCGGTGCCCGCCCCCAGCGCGACGAACCGGGCGATCCCCCAGGTCCACTGGAAGGTTCCCTGGTATCGGCCGCGAGCGTCATCGGTGGCGAGGCTCGCGATGATCGCACCGGAAATGCCGCCGCTCGCCGCCTCGCCGATCGACCAGAGCGCGACCGTCCCGCCGTAGGACCACACGTCGTGCGCCATCCCGGTCGACGCGACGCCGACCGCGATGAGCACGCTGGACCCGACCAGCACGGGGATCTGCGGGATGCGGGCCAGGACGTTGGTCGCGACCGGTTGCAACACCACGACGAGGACCGCGTTGAGCGTGGCCATCAGTCCGAGCGTGGCCGGGGACAGCCCGTGGTCGCGGATGGCCAGCGGCAGGCAGACCTCCGTGAGCGAGTAGATCACCAGCGCGATGCCGAACAGCGGCAGCAGCGCCCGCATCAGCGGATCGCGGAACACCACCCCGTAGCCCATGCCGCTCACGCCCGTCGCGGCGCCACCGCCGCGTCCGGCCGGCAGCAGCGCGACCACGATGACGGCGTAGGCCAGCGAGGTCGCCGCGTCGACCGCGAACAGCGGCCAGTAGCCGTGTGCCGCGAGGAACCCGCCGAGCATCCCGGCCACCGCGGTGCCGATGTTGACCGCCCAGTGGAACAGCGAGAACGCCGCACGCCGCCGCTCGACCCTCACGGTGTCGGCCAGCAGCGCGCCGGCGGCCGGGCTGACCATGCTGCCCGCCCCGCTGAGGAGCACGGCCGCGAGCGCCAGCGTGACCACGTTCGGCGCGGCGAACAGCAGCCCCTGGGAGATGGCCGTACCGATCAGGCCGATGAGCATCGTGGGACGCCGGCCC